>CAYQKZ010000579.1:0-1897 GCA_964418135.1 uncultured Desulfobacterales bacterium | reverse complement strand
ACGCCCCGCCGAGATTGGACGAAATGATTTCTCCGATGATCACCGGCCGCGGATCAAACCCCACGTTGGCGGCAAGATTCATCGTCATGGGAACGACAATCATCATAACGATCAAATTGTTTGCAAATAAGGATAAACCATACGTCAACAGACAAAACAGAACCATGATCTTCAATCGACTGTTTCCCGCAGCCTGCTGAAGCTTGAATGCAATCACGCCAAAAAAGCCGGCCATATCCAATATTGCAGCAAGGATTCCCATTCCCAGTAACAGGGAAATGGTATTCACGTTGATTGCGAAAAAAGCGTCTATTGGATTGTATATATTCAATAAAATGCCCAATATCATGATCAGCGCGGCAAAAGAGGAGATAACGATCACGCGGCTGCCGATATGTTTATACAGAAGAAAAAACATTACGGCCGTCAGTGCAAAAAATATCATCGCCACAATGATCTTCTGAGGTTTCGATAACGTTCGGCATTTGACTGTTTTATCGGGCCGCGAATGATCCGTAACCAGGATATACATATCCACATTACGTCCATCATGCTCGACAGTGAGAGCCAGCACCGTGTTATTCATACTGATATCAAACATATGTGCGGCCTGATTCGGGGTTGTAATCAATTTACCATCCAACCCGACAATCCGGTCTCCGGTTTCCAGACCGGCACGCCAGGCCGGTGATCCAGAATATACGCGTCCGACAACCAAAGACGCTGCATCGTTTCCCGTTCCGGAAAAAAGAATTTCCGCACCAATTTTACCGGCTTCGGAAGGCCAGGGTTGAGGCTGCCCATAATACTGCTGTTCAACCCCTTTTCCCCACAATGACCAAAGAATCAATAGAACGACGAACCCCACAAAAAGATAAACCTTATAATCGTCTCCTGTGTTATCGGCGGGTATGACAGCCGACGGTGCGCGGTATCGGGTGGTCCGGATCAACATCATTCATTCTCCAGCGGGCACAAATTGACGAGCACTCTTTCAAAATCCCCGATCCTTTCCTTCAACAGCGCCTGAACCTTTTCCCCAGTTTTCTGAGCTTCGAGTATGGAACACCGGGGATCCACCAGAATGTCCAGTTCAACCCATATTTTTTGCCCGATCTGTCGTGTTTTGATATTTGTGGCGCTTCGGATATCGGGCATTTCTGCGATAATCCCTTTGATCTCTTCTTTATAGCGGTCGTTGACGGAATAGTCCATCAGCGCCCTTACCGAATCGATCAGCATTTTATAGCAGGCATTGATTATGATGCCGATCACCACAATGGCAGTGACAGGATCCAGATAGTGATACCCCATTTTGGCACTGATAACGCCTACCAGAACCGCTACGGATGAAAAGCAATTCGCCCTGTTGGCCCAGGCCCCGGCAATGATGATCTGGCTGTTCACGCGCACCCCGGCGCAGCGCATGTATCGAAACAACATTTCCGTGGTACCGATAGATATCATCGCCATCAGCGCAGTCGTCAAGTGAGGTGGAGACGCTACGGGTTCACTGACAAGGTGTTTGATGGACTGAAAAAGGAGTACAAGCGCCCCTGAAATAATGAAAAAAGAGATAAAACCGGTAAGCAGAAACTCGATTTTACCGTACCCATAATGATATCCGCTGTTGTTTCGCCGGCTGCTGATTTTCTGACTCATGATAATGGCAATTGCCACTACGACGTTCGAAGCGGAGTGCAGACCATCGGCAATACAGGCCTTGCTGCCGCCGATAACGCCAACGGTGATTTTCAAAACCACCAGTAAGAGATTGACCCAAAAACTGACCCAGCCGATCTGCTGCGCGCACTGTGTACATCGTGTATTTGCCATAGGGTCAAATCTCATCTTCGTCAATAGCGATATAGTTTTTGTTTCCGTTCTTGCCATTCCT
>CAYQKZ010000578.1:0-1909 GCA_964418135.1 uncultured Desulfobacterales bacterium | reverse complement strand
TTTGGGGCAGTCGTAGCTGACGTGTGTGTTGGGGTGTTTCATGACTGTTCTAATAAATGGAGCATGTCCGCCAAAATGTTTTCTTCTTTCCCCTAATGTTCCGATCCTACAGTAATGACGCCCTTTTCACCATAGCTATTGTGGAAATTGACGAGGTTTTTCTCTTCCCCAATCGGCCCAATATTCTTGCCGTCCGGAGTCAACAGCCAGTACCAATCATATGACCCGCCACCGATCCAGTATCGATGCTGCTGGACAATCAGGCATCCTTTATGCTTGCCTGTTTTTACCACATCAAGCGTATTACCAGGCGCGATGAATGAAACGGTTAATTCATCTAGTCCGACACTGTGAATAGCCGATGAAGTCGCCCAGGCTGAGCTAAGAAAATAGATGATCCTTCCATCTGGAGAGAAGACAGGCAAATGAAGGGTGGTCAGATTCTCCTCGGGTTTCTTCGCTATCCGACCTTGCACAATCCGCCTGAGGGCCTTGCTTTCAACTTCAACCAGCCATATTTCGTTGGTATCCTCTTCGCCTGCGTCGTCATCCATCTTCCGGCCATGTATCTCCCGGACAAAAACAACCTGTTTCCCATCAGGCGAAAATGCCGGATCGACATCCAGACCGGAATCGGTGAGTTGCTTGTACTGGCCGCTGGGCATGATGACGCGGATGTTGCCGTTCGTACTGAAAACCCCTGTCGGTTGTTTGAGGGTCCCAACCTCTGTGGCGACCAGTGCGGCCCCAGAAAATATAATCAAGCCGATAAGGCCAAATAAATGATGGGTTAACGTTCTCACTATTTTATATGCAACTCAACCTTGTTGTATAGCACGATCCGAAAGTCGGTCATCCTGTGACACATATGCATGACATCGAACGTCATCGCCCCGTCGAAGCACAATGCTTGCCGCTCCATCTTAAAATGAAGCGTGGCCATCAATGCGCTAAAACCATCGACATCCAACTCCTCGAACGGCTTCTCTCGTGAATAACCCCGAAACTCGCAAATCTGCTCCATGCCCTTCCGTACCCGTGCCAGCAGTTCTTCCGGCCATTCTTCAAGCGGCATGTTAAAGGCATCGTGTTTTCGGTATTTTATTGCGTCTATTTTTAAAAACCGCCTTGCCTTGATCAGCATGTATGCAAAGACAGGTGGCGCATCAACGGGTTCGCTCTGTTTAGTCATAAGCCGGGTCCCTGTATTACTTGATTTTGTGATTCGACAGATTCCATTTCATCTTTTCTATATTCATCTCCAGACATCTCATTCCGCCACTCGGTCCCGCATTAGAATCACCCTCAAGGTATAAGGGGAACTGCCGATAAACCATCCCCTCCACGACAGAATAATCATCATGGCCCATATATCCCTTGAGCATGGATTTGTCAGGTTCCGGCGTGGGGGGGGTTCGCAATGATTTTCCGTCAAATTCGATCAGGTCTAGTTTCCCATAGCGGCCCGAGCCAGCCGTTTCCAGCCAGACCCAGATCCGCAACTCGTTTCCCCGATTCCCTTTTGTTACCCATGCTTTCCCAAGCGACCCATCTCGTGGTTTGATGATACCCGCAACCCAACCGATCCCTTCCGAATCGTAAATATGAATCGCATAAGAGCCAATCGACGCCATCTCACCCGGACCTTCAGTATAACGCACCGTCCATTTTGGCGTCTTATATTCAGAATACCGTGCAGTATCATCGTCCGCTAACGCCAAGCTTCTACCGAAAACGATGTATCCAGTAACAAACACGATCAGCCACCACTTATTCTTCACGGACTGTTCTCCACAATGCCAGCTTTCTCTCAGTACCGCCCCGGAACCGACTGCCTTGCCCAATCCACGCCCCGCACCGCCTCATCTACCAACTCTGAAATGGGATGGCCAATTTCTTCAACGAACCA
>CAYQKZ010000577.1:1536-1913 GCA_964418135.1 uncultured Desulfobacterales bacterium | reverse complement strand
ATGTCACGTACCGTTACGATGATCCTGTCTTCACTGCCGATGACGGCCAGTCTCATCTTGATTTCAGCCCAGAAAAGCCGGCCGGTTTTGTGCTTTGTGTGCCATTCGAACTGAAGCGGCTCTCCTGTCATCGCTTTGCGGAACCAGTTCTTTGCATCCGAACGCGTGTACGGGGCAATACCGGAGCTGAGGTCGTCGGCGGAAAGATGAAGGGCTTCCTCACGGGAATAACCGTACATCTCGCACATCGTCTGATTCACATCGATGATTTTAAATGACGGCACTTCATGAATAAAAATGGCTTCGTTGCCTGCGTTGAAAATCGACTGAAACCGATCGTTGCTATCTTTCAGTAATTTTTCCTGCTGAACCCGGAG
>CAYQKZ010000577.1:0-1526 GCA_964418135.1 uncultured Desulfobacterales bacterium | reverse complement strand
GCCGCGGTTCTCTGGGTGACCATCCGGCGCAAAATCCCCAACCAGAGAAACAGCAATGCCAATACCAATAGAGCCGCAACCGCCCCTATCGATATATATCGCATCCACTTTTGACTCAGGATCGGAGCGCCGTACCAGCGCTGATCGATTCCCTCGTATTCGGCCGTTGAAATCCGGGCAAAGCCGCTTTCAACAATTTCAAGGATTGCCTGTTGACCCTTCAATACCGCTCGGTGAAATTGGCCGGTATAGAGTGGGTGGCTTATGTTGAATCTGTCATGGATTCCCATCTTGAAGAGAAAATAGAGTGCAGGGGGTTTATCCACGGTAAACACGTTCACCTTGCCGTCACGGGCAGCCGCTACAATCGCCTCGTAGCTCTTGAATTCAATCAGATTGGTAACGTCCTTGGATTTAAGCACTTCTATGGCACTATCTCCAGATTTAACTCCAACAGCAAACCCGCTGAGATCATTCTCGTCGTGAATGCCGGAGATATCGCTCCGGAAAAAAATCGGAACGTCGATCTGAACATACGGTTTTGAAAAATCATAGATCCGTTCGCGTTGCTCGTTACGGAAAAGCGTGTCAATAACGTCGAACTCACCAGCCTGCATGCGGTGCTGGGCTTCATCCCAGTTCATGGCGCTCAGTTGAACGGAAATGCCGGTTATTTTCTCCCACAAACGCCACCGATCGATAAGAATCCCTTTTAACCGGCCATCGATTTCCTTAAATACATAAGGCGGGTAGTTGTCGTCCATGACAACCCGGAGGGTCTGAAGGGATGTATTTGCACGTTCGGCGCCGGCAACAGCAACCCCTGTTGCAGAAACACATATCAGTACAACTAGGAAACCAAGGCTTCTGTACAGCTTTAAGCACATATTTCACCCGTGTAATGTCTGGGATAACCGGCATCAGACATGATGAGGATTTTCACCATTCCTGCTCCAGAATTTGCTGAAGTTTTTGATTTTTTTCTTGGAGTTCAACAACAAGCGCGTTGCGATCGTTACAATCCTGCAAAAAGTCGATGGCGTCCAGCAGTGGCTGCTTCAGCTCTTCTGGTTTTGTCGGCTTGGGAAGTTCGGGATGTTCGCCTGCCATCGCCAGCGCTTCATCGAAGCCACTGGACAGAATAACAGGAATTTCAGGCGTTATTTTGCGTAGTGCGGACAGGGTATCCCAGCCGTCCATCCGCGGCATTGTCAATTCTGAGAGAACACAGCAGATATCGTCTGAGTGCTGCGCGAATATTTCCATCGCTTCGATTCCTTTATTCGATTGGATGACATTTTCTCAATCTCATTTCTTTTGGGAGAAGTACCGACCTAGATGTGGGCGCAGGCCGGATGATGGGTGCGTTAAAAGATGACACAATGGATATTCGGGTTGGGTGGATACGATGATCAAACATCCTCATTCCGGGTAGAGAGATAGGCTTTCCAGCAGGTTCGCAGCGTTTCCCGTGCATCGGCATAATCGAAATCCTGAATCTGTCTGCCAAGCTGTTCGGCATCATC
>CAYQKZ010000576.1:1408-1913 GCA_964418135.1 uncultured Desulfobacterales bacterium | reverse complement strand
GACGGTATTGATAAAGTCAAAAACGGTATTACCACTTACGAAGAAGTGCTGAGGGTCACCCGCTGATGCCGCGTTTTTCTTATGAAGCCATGAATGCCGCCGGTCGCCGGTTTCTTGACAGCGGCGAGGCCAATACGCGCGACGATCTGATGCTGTCTCTTCAGGCCAAAGGCCTGATACTGGTCCGGTGGGTTGAAGCCGGACCGGCAGGAAAGTCTCTGATAAAGCGTTCCGGACGGAGTTTAAACAGCAAGGAACTGCTGATGATGACCCGTGAGATGGCGCATCTGATGAAATCCGGCCTGCCGATCGACCGGTCTCTGACCATCATTATTCAGACCAGTGAGGCCAAACCGCTTCTGGCAATGACGCAGTATCTGAAGGAATCCCTCCAGGGGGGAAAAAGTCTTTCCGATGCCATGGCAGCCAAGACCGAAGACTTCAGCGATCTGTACATCAATATGGTTCGGGTCGGCGAAATGGGTGGCATTTTGCCCCAGGTTCT
>CAYQKZ010000576.1:0-1398 GCA_964418135.1 uncultured Desulfobacterales bacterium | reverse complement strand
GAAATCAAGAAATTCATCATTTCCAGTTCCATTTATCCGGCGATTCTCATGATGATCGGTATGGTTTCTGTCGGTGTGATCATGGGGGTGGTGGTTCCCCGCTTTGCGGCCATATTCACGGATCTCGGGCAGAAAATCCCGGCCAGCACGCAACTGCTGATTCAGGCCAGCCAGTTTCTGCGATCCTGGTGGTGGGTGATGATCCTTGCAACCGCTGCGATCACTTTGGGGTTATGGCGATTTTCCGCCTCGCCCTATGGCAAGGATCGACTCGATCGGATCTGGATCAAGATGCCGATGCTGGGAAGCCTGATTATGGATATTCAGGTGGGCCGCTTTACCCGAACGCTGGGGACCCTGGTGCAAAGCGGGGTGCCGCTCTTAAAAGGCCTCTCGATTGTTCGGGAAGTTGTCAACAACGTGGTGGTCAAGCTGGCGGCGGAGCAGATTTTCCGTCAGGTCAAGGAAGGCAAGCGGGTCAGCATGCTGATGAAGGAGCAAGGAATTTTTCCGGCCATGGCGGTTCAAATGGTTGCCTTGGGAGAGGAAACCGGAAAGATCGGAGAAATGCTGATTTCGGTTTCCGATGATCTCGATGCACGGGTTCAGTCAAAAATCAAATCCCTGCTGTCTCTTCTTGAACCGATCGCCATTCTGCTGATGGGTCTGCTGATTGGCGGGGTGGTGATTTCCATGCTGACGGCGATATTCGGTATGAATGACATCGAATTCTGATGAACTCCCGTGGTTTTACACTCATTGAGATAATCGTGGTCATGTTGCTGATCGCTGTTTCCGGGTCTCTGGTCTATATGAGTGTGGGCCGATCCGCCGAACAGAAGCAGGGAAAGATGTTTGCACAGGAAATGGTGGGTTTTGTCAAAAAAGCCAGACGCACATCGGTGGCGCACAGTCGGCCGGTGGCGTTCTTCATTTCTTCACAAGACCGTATCTGCTGGGTCGATGGCAGTGCAGCCAGTCTGAAAATACCTGAAAAAGTGATGATTCAGGAACAGGGGATTGCCCAGCCTGAAGCAGGCGTTTATGGGGTCTATTTCTATCCGGATGGAAGTTCGAGCGGAGGAGAATTAACGCTGCTGGCCGATGGCGTGCCTTTCTTTGTCTTTCGCGTGGATATTCTGACCGGCCTGGTAACTCCGGGGTGATTCCATGAAAGCCGGTCAGCGGGGGTTTACCCTGATAGAGGTGCTGGTGGCCCTGATGATTCTGGGTGTATCGTTGGGCGCAATTTTTCAGGGGCTTTCCGCCTCCCGGAGAATTTCGTTGAAGGCCGATGAAACCTTGACGGCGGTTCGTCTGGCACAGAACCTTCTGGCGAATGCGGCATTGATCGATACGGTGGCCAAGGGCAAAGGCGTTTCCGGGCGCATCGATCAA
>CAYQKZ010000575.1:0-1920 GCA_964418135.1 uncultured Desulfobacterales bacterium | reverse complement strand
TGCGGGACATTTTCGTCCGTGTACCAGCCAATTCGGCTTCCTGAAACGCATATCCACGGCGCATGAAAGCTTCGCGTTCGGGTAAAGACCGCAGCCGCTTTTCCCGGCACTCCACTGCCAGTGAACCGCAGACATGTTCCATCAGATAGGCGCCGGCCTTGTCACAATAAAAATGGGCATCGACCGCCATGCGCTGAGCCTGAGATGGCAACCCCTGACCCCCCCCGTAACAATAATAGATGCTCTACGGGGCAGGCGGTGATCGCCTCACGGTCGGTTTGCTTAATGCCCACCAGCCGGCATTCCACGGTTTCTGTATGGGTTAGTTCGGGAATATCATAATTGATCATGATCCAGCAGAACTGAAGATTCACCCCTTCGGCTGCCGCGTCCGTACAAATCATGAATCGCATCCCGCTTTCCGTAACAGGTTTCCGGAAAAACTCGATCTGCTCCTGACGCTCCGTGTAGTGCATACCGCCATGAATTTGGGCAATCTGGCCGGTATAGCCCAGACCGCTCAACCGACGAACAAGACAGGAAAGCGTATCGCGATGTTCGGTAAAAACTATAAACTTCTCATGGGAATATTTTTCATCCACGATGATGTCGCGCAGTTTTTCAAATTTCGACTCGCCACCGCTGTTATGCACCTGTTCGGCCAGCTTCCTGAGCTTGACCACATATTCCTTTTCCACGATCAGATCGGCCAATGAGGCGGCGACAACACCTTGCAGCAACTTGTCTTCGGCAGCCTCGTTTTCTTCTGCATCACCGGGTGCGATTTCCTCATCCGCGGATTTCGATTCGAAAACGTCATCATCTTCCCGAATCCGCAGTTGTAATGTCAAAAGCTGTTCGATGGTCAAGTTTCCCGACCGGACATCATCGATGAGCCTGTCCAACTTGTGGATTCGCCGTTCGAAGGAACACAACAGCGCATAGGTGGAACTGGCCAAACGCCGCTGAAATACCCCCATTGCCAGACGGGCTGCCGACTGGTTGAGCAGCTTGGCGCGATTATACACGTAGCGGAGATATTCTGTGGTTTCATCGTAAAGTCGTTGTTCACCGGCTTCGCCCTGGGAGAGCGCATACCCCAGTGTATCAGAAATGCGTTTCGGATAAAGCGGTTTTCCGTCCAGACGAACCATTTCTTCTTTGGTCCGGCGGATGAAATATCTGAGGCGCTGTTCAACCGGAAATTGATCGAATGCCTCCGGTGTCGTCAACACTTCGGGCTCCAGCAAACGCCACAGAGCGTAATAGGGATAATCCTTTCCCAAGGCGCCACATCTTCTTCGGCGAGTCTGGCAAAAACCCTGTCTCCGGCCAGGGTATCGATACTGACAATCACCCTGTCACTCTTAGGGCCGATAAACGGATTGGCGTTTTTGGCATCGCTGCCATTGACGATATGAAACGGCATGGAAAAGAGCAGGCGCAGTTCCTGCTGCCAGTTTCCGGCAAGACCGGCCGGCGGAACGATAAGAACCCTTCTAAGCAAACGACGAGAAAGCATTTCACGAATATACAGACCCGTCATGATGGTTTTGCCGGCGCCGGCATCATCGGCCAATAAGAAACGCAGCCGGGCCTGCGGCAGCATATGATCGTAAACCGCTATCCGCTGATGCGGCAGCGGATCAATACAGGCGATTTCAGTGGCAAAAGCAGGGTTGGCCAGATGCCCGAAAGACAGTCGCTCCCCCTCGACCAGAGACCGGATGATATCCGGATCGGCCGTAAAATCAGGTAGCGGGTGAGATGTGTCAATCGGCATTGTTCGAAATTGAATTTATGACTCCGGAAATCGTGGCTGAAATTTTTGGATATCAGTCTATTCACATAAGCAATAATATCCCCTCTATGCTACCGGGAATTTGGTATCGGCGATCCATAATTGGCTATCTTCGCCTG
>CAYQKZ010000574.1:0-1920 GCA_964418135.1 uncultured Desulfobacterales bacterium | reverse complement strand
ATTGGGCCTGATCCAGAATTTTGAGATAGTTTCATAGTATTAAAACAGATTGCGCGGCGTTTTTTTTGTAATTCAGAAAAAAGAGGAAAGGCCAGGTGTTTATATTGAACTTCCCAGGGAGCTTTTGGATAAAATGAAGTTAACCGATATCCGCTTTCGGCCGGCCAGACAATGCCGGCTTTTTAATGCCAATTTCAGTACGAAAGATACTTCAGTATCTCCCATTTAATGGGTATGCATATACCCATTAAATGGGTTTCAATATACCCGTTGCAATAATCCGCGATCTGTGAAACAATGCATCACGTTATTAAAATCAATTTCGAACTGATATAACGTTGATGGTGGCAACCTGCCCTATGGTTGAAAAACCCATCTCTTCATGAAAGTTCGAGTTGCTTCTTGCTGATTCATAAAGAGATGCAGTAATCAAGGGAACCAAAGCGTGCTATTTATAACCTCTGAATTGGAGGAACAATGAGCACATTCGCCAGATTTATCACGCCCCGGGTGCAACCCTTTAATTTTGCATCCGGATTCACGGACGCAAACGGGCTGTGTCCTGAACCCATTTTCAACCACATTCTGAGCTGGGAACGAAAACGCACGGAACGGTCCCACCGCCCCTTTCTGCTCATGCTTCTGGATATTCAGAACATGCCCGTCAATGGCAGCGGTCTGGCCCTGAAGGACAAAATGGCCAAAACCTTGACAGAGAGAACGCGGGATATCGATCAGATAGGCTGGTATGTTCAGGATCACGTCATGGGCGTCATTTTCTCCGAGCTGAATGGCCATGACATTATCCAGGTGAGGGATCGTGTTTCCCAGAAGGTGCAGTCCGATCTTTGCATGGTTCTCAGCCCCGCGGAACTGGAAAATATCTCGGTCAGCCTTCACCTGTTTCCGGAAGGGTGCGATGTCGGCGATACCTGTCCGCCATCCAATCAGGTTCTCTATCCTGATCTCCACCTGGAGCGCCACTCTCGAAGCGTTGACCATGTGGTGAAGCGGACCGTGGATATCCTGGGCAGCTTGGTGGCCTTGATCCTGCTCTCGCCAGTCATTGCGGTGATTGCAGCGGCTATCAAACTGACATCAAAAGGACCGGTCCTGTATCGTCAGGAACGGGTCGGCCAGTTCGGCAGTCGTCTAACTTTTCTCAAGTTCAGATCCATGAAGGTGAACAACGATCCCACGATCCATAAAGAGTATGTTCAGAAACTGATTGTCGGCGCCCTGGATCAGACTTCGGAAAACAAGGTTTTCAAGATTCAGCACGACCCGAGGGTCACTGCCGTGGGGCGCTTCATCCGTCGCACCAGCCTGGATGAAATCCCCCAGTTTTTCAATGTGCTGGCAGGAGACATGTCGCTGGTCGGCCCCCGGCCGCCCATTCCCTACGAACTGGAGAACTACGACACCTGGCATCGGCAGCGGGTGCTTTCCATGAAGCCGGGGATTACCGGCCTGTGGCAGGTGATCGGCAGAAGCCGGACCAATTTTGACGAAATGGTCCGGCTTGACATCCGGTATATCCGGGAATGGTCTATTTGGCTGGACCTTCGTCTGATCCTGGCCACACCGTGGGTTGCGTTGACCGGCAAAGGAGGGTTTTAAAAACCATGATCCGTATGGGTGTTATCGGCTATGGCTACTGGGGTCCCAACATTGTCCGCAATTTTCACAACACGGAAGGCATCAAAGTGGTTGCTGTGTGCGATGGCAATCCCGCTGCCCTTAAACGGGTCGCAAATATCTACCCGGACATCCGCCTGGGTTCGGATTGCCGGGAAATCACAAATGCTACAGACATCGACGCCGTGGCCGTTGTCACCCCGGTTTCCACCCATTTCGAACTGGCCCGACAGGCCCTGTCCAACGGCAAGCACGTGTTTGTGGAAAAGCCCCTGACCGCCA
>CAYQKZ010000573.1:0-1920 GCA_964418135.1 uncultured Desulfobacterales bacterium | reverse complement strand
CCACAATAAAATCATTTGAGCCTATTTTTATAAAAACCATTATCAAAAGCGTTAAGATGCCCATCGATGAAACATCCAGGATTCTGGATTTGATCAGAATCCTGCCACCTTCGATCCAGGAAGTGTCGTTGATGGATTTGAGGATGGCGGGCAGCGCCAAATCCCCTGCTCGAAACGGCAACATATAGGTTGCCAGCCCATGAAGACAAGTGGCTCTGATGGCATCCGGCCAAAGTTTCAAAGAATTTTGGGAAATCGTACAAAAACGCATGGATCGCAACAAATAATTGATCCAGTAAAAACCCAGACCGAGTACAGCCCAATAACCATCGATGTTCCTCAAAGATGAAATCAACGAATCCCATTTGAGGACAACAATCACGGCAAGCATTCCGGCAAGCAGAAGCGATGCGAATATGGATAAGCGTTTTCGGGATAATAAATTCAATTGGACTGGTGGCATATTTACTCGAAACCAAACAAATGATTCAATAACCCATGCTACTGCTTGATTCCGTGATCAAGTGCTGATAATAATATCTATACGTTTATTCGATCAAAAGCAACGTTTCGCATTATCGATATAATCAACCATCTGTTGAGATTGCGTATTCGCGTCGGAAATATATGAAAGACAATTCACACCGCCCCATCATTCCCCTGCCGTTTCCGGTTTATTTCTGGCCGGTCGTTGCTCTGGCAGGATTCGGCCTGGCAGATTCCATATACCTGTCGATATCCCACTACCGGGTTTACACCGATATCGGATACGCCAGCTTTTGCGCCATATCCAAGGCCATCAACTGCGATACAGTCTCCCAGAGCCCGTCTTCGATTCTGTGGGGGGTTCCGGTTCCGGTATGGGGCGTTTTTGGATATGCATGCGTGGCGTCTCTTCTGCCATTGGCTGCATCCAAGGAAGCGGTTAAAGAGCGCATATGGGCACTGCTGTTCGGGATATTTCTGTGTTTCAGCCTTTACAGCCTGGCGCTCGGGTTGATTTCGGCCCTGAAGATTCACAGCTACTGCCTGATGTGTATCGTCAGCTATGCCATTAATTTTCTGCTGCTGTTCTATGCCTGGCTGATCCGCCGGCGTTTCGGAAAACATGGATGGATTGCGGATTTGCTTCTGGACGCACAGTTCCTGTGGCATCAAAACAGAGTTCACACCATGGCGTTGGTACTGATATCCGGCGCGGTTTTTGGGGCCATGGTCACAAAATTCCCTGATTACTGGCACCTGACCCCGCCTCCGCTCTCGGAATCCGTCTCGACCGGCGTCACGGAAGACGGACATCCCTGGATCGGAGCGAAAACACCTGTTCTGGCGATTACCGAATTCACCGATTATCAGTGTTTCCAGTGCAAAAAAATGCACTTTTTTCTTCGCCGCCTGATCGAAGCCTATCCGGATAGAATCCAGTTGATCCACCGCCACTATCCGATGGATAACAAGATCAATCCGATCGTCAAAGAGCCGTTCCACATCGGCGCGGCCGCCATGTCCCTGGTAGCCATCTATGCGCAATCCAAAGGAAAATTCTGGGAGATGAACGATATCCTGTTCAATACGGATCTGATGCAGGAAGCCATCAACACCAAAGTCCTGATGAAGCAGGCGGATATCGACACAGGCGGAACAGCCCCGAACATTTATGATCCCCAATTCCAGATCAAGCTGGTCAACGATATCCGGGATGGGATGAAACTGGGCATCAGCGGCACCCCGGCCTATGTGATCGATGAACAAATTTATCTCGGACAAATTCCGCCGGAGATTCTCGCCAAAGTCACCAAAATCAGATATCCCCCTTTTGAAAAATAAAAATTTAGGTGGATTTTCAATCGGTTGTAGAAATCCCTCCTGGCCCCCCTTTTTTCAAAGGGGGAATTTTATGCCTTAAGTCAATGACATTGA
>CAYQKZ010000572.1:0-1921 GCA_964418135.1 uncultured Desulfobacterales bacterium | reverse complement strand
GGCGGATGAGGCCAGAAAATATTTCAAGAATCTGGTCTATCAAACCATCATTCCGCGCAATGTCCGGCTGGGGGAGGCGCCTAGTTTCGGCAAACCTGTCCTGCTGTATGATGCGGTATCGGCAGGGGCTGTCAGTTATATGGAACTGGCCAAAGAAATCATTGGCCGGCCTTCGGTCTAAAACCCAGTTTGTGACATCGAGCTTCAGGATACATGACAACAGAACAATCCCCGAATGAGATCGGGCCCTTGAAACGAAAGAAAATGGCGCTCGGAAGGGGTATCGAGGCCCTGATTCCAGACATCGAGCCGGATGAGGGCAATTCCACCGGTGAATATTTTACCTGCGATGTCCGTCTGATCCGCCCCAACCCCTTTCAGCCCCGGATCCGTTTTGCTCCTGAAGAACTCGATGAATTGAGCCGTTCCATTCAGGAACAGGGCATTCTGCAACCCCTGATGGTGCGAAAGGCGGAAACTGGTTACGAATTGATCGCAGGTGAAAGACGCCTGCGGGCTGCCAGAATGGCCGGCCTCGACATGGTGCCGGTTGTTGTCAAAAATGTTTCCGATGGTCAACTGCTCGAGATTTCGATCATCGAGAATATTCAGCGTGAAGATCTCAATCCCATCGAAGAGGCAGAGGCCTATCACCGGCTGCTGGAAGAATTCCGTCTGACGCAGGAA
Organism: uncultured Desulfobacterales bacterium; assembly: GCA_964418135.1. Classification (GTDB taxonomy): domain Bacteria; phylum Desulfobacterota; class Desulfobacteria; order Desulfobacterales; family Desulfatirhabdiaceae; genus RAAP-1. The sequence continues at coordinate 1,234 of CAYQKZ010000572.1, read as the reverse complement.
GAAGTTGCCGCCCGGGTCGGAAAAAGCCGTTCGGCAGTTGCCAATTTTTTGCGACTCCGTCAGCTTCCGGAACCGATCAAAACCAGCATTTTGGATGGGATGTTGACCATGGGGCATGCCCGCGCCCTTCTCGGTGCGGATACAGCTGCTCAGCAGAACACCGCATGGAAAGCTGTTATCGCCAAAGGCCTTTCGGTTCGAGAAACCGAATCTCTGATTAAACGGCTTAAGAATCAAAAACCCGAAGCACAGCCGCCGCCTCTCAAATCCATCGATGTCTATTTCAACAGTCTGGCAGATAACCTTTCGCAGGATTTCGGAACGCGTGTCCACATCAAACGCAAGGGGCAAAAAGGCAAGGTGGAAATCGAGTTTTACAGTAATGACGATCTGGATCGGCTGATCGGTCTTCTCAAGCGCGCCTGATACCCCCGAATGTCTCTTCATATCATTATCGACGGATATAATCTGATCCGCCAGTCCGGATATCTCGGCAGTCTGGAGGCGCGAAACATTCAGGCCGGCAGGGATGCACTGGTAGAAATGCTGACAACGTATCGAAGGGTCAAGCATCACGACATTACCGTTGTTTTCGACGGATCGAGGGCACCGCTCGACTGTCCGGTCCGGGATCGTATTCATGGCATCGGTGTTGTTTTTTCACGATCCGGCGAGGTGGCGGATACCGTCATCAAACGCATGGCGGCCAGAGAAAAGGAAAAAGCCATTGTGGTGTCTTCCGATCAGGACATTGTCCGGTACTCGGCCGCATTCGGGTGTGCGACACTCAGTTCACCGGAGTTCGAACAAAAACTGGTGATGGCCTGCCGGATGAATGCTGTGGAACCGGATACCGCGTCGGACGGCGGCTGGATTCCGACAACCCGGAAAAAAGGCCCTTCCCGGCGGCTTCCCAAACGCGAGCGCCGGAATCAGATCAAAACCGACAAATTATAGCTTTTAAGATCTGGGAGTAGAAATGAAACGTATCTGTGTGATCGATGGTCAGGGCGGCGGGATCGGCAGTGCTGTGATCAAAAGACTAAAAGAGGTGTTTGAAGAGAACATCGAGGTCATCGCTCTGGGTACCAATGCCATTGCCACATCACAGATGTTGAAAGCCAGGGCAAACCGGGGCGCGACCGGCGAAAACGCCATTGTCCGAACCGCCGAAAGGGTGGATGTGATCATCGGCCCGCTCAGCATTGTCCTGGCGCATGCCATGATGGGCGAA
>CAYQKZ010000571.1:0-1934 GCA_964418135.1 uncultured Desulfobacterales bacterium | reverse complement strand
GTGAGATACATGAGGAAATCATTACGACTTCGGAGCTGATCATCCGGGAGGGAATCCCCCACGAGGTGATCCTTGAAGAGGCATTGACCTGGAGTGCTGACCTGATCGTCATGGGAAAAATCGGCCGCCGGGGAATAGCGAATATCCTGCTGGGCAGTGTGGCGGAAAGGGTCATCGAGTTTTCAGATATTCCAGTGCTGGTCGTGAAATAAAGGTATTCTATGGATCAAGTAATCGATGTCATCAAAGCCCTTTCAGATGGAAACCGCCTGCGTATCGTCATGGCGCTCATGGACAACAAAGAAATCTGTGTCTGTCAAGTTACGGAAATGCTTCGTCTGGCAATGCCCACCGTTTCACAGCATATGCGTGTGCTGCAGAATGCCGGCCTGGTGAAAAACCGCAAGGACAGCCGATGGGTTTATTACCGAGGCGACTGTGCCGCGCAAGATAATTTTACCGGCAGACTGGATATCCGATTATCGAGACCGCTCGGTCCGGCTGCTGCCTGAACTGTGATTTCAGAAAGGAAATGACACCCTATGAAAAACAAGAATATTCAAGTAGATGAACAAACGCATCGGGCAGACAAAGATGCTGCATCCAATGTATCTGCCCGACTTTCTTTTTTGGACCGATTTCTGACATTATGGATTTTTCTTGCCATGGCGATAGGCGTCGGATTGGGATATTTTGTTCCGGCCGTTCACCAGTTCATCAGCCGGTTCGATGTGGGAACAACCAACATTCCGATTGCTGTCGGGCTGATTCTGATGATGTATCCGCCGCTGGCAAAGGTCAAATACGAGCAGATGGGCCAGGTTTTTCGGGACTGGAAGATACTCGGGGTGTCTCTCATGCAGAACTGGATTATCGGCCCCATACTCATGTTTGGTTTGGCAACGCTGTTTCTGCACAATCACCCGGAGTTGATGGTCGGGCTGATCATGGTCGGCATCGCCCGCTGTATTGCCATGGTGCTGGTCTGGAACGAGCTGGCCAAAGGAAACAGTGAGTACGCCGCGGGTCTTGTGGCACTGAACAGCGTGTTTCAGGTGCTTTTCTATGGTCTCTTAGCATGGGTCTTTGTAACCGTCATACCGCCGAGGCTGGGCATCGATCTGTCACTGGTCCAGGGCGCCGGGGGAAAAACGCTTCAGGATATCACCATCGGTGAGATTTTCCGGAGCGTCATGATCTACCTCGGCATCCCCTTTGCCGCCGGTATCTTTAGCCGGGCCATTCTGCTGCCGACAATGGGACGGAACTGGTACGAGAAAAAATTCATCCCTCGCATCTCCCCGGTAACGCTGGTTGCGTTGCTGTTCACCATTGTGGTCATGTTCAGTTTCAAAGGCGATAAAATCGTGCAGTTTCCCATGAAAGTGCTGTTGGTGGCGATTCCCCTGACCTGCTATTTCGCAGTGATGTTCCTGGTCAGTTTCTGGATGGGGAAAAAGGCCGGCGCCGATTACAGCAAAACCGCCACCCTGGCATTCACCGCCGCCGGCAACAACTTCGAGCTGGCTATCGCTGTTGCCATTGCGGTCTTTGGCATATCGTCGGATGTTGCATTCGCCACGGTCATCGGCCCGCTGGTGGAAGTACCGGTGTTGATCGGGCTGGTCCATGTTGCGCTGTGGTTTCAGCGGAAGTATTTTTTGGAAGTACCTTAACCCCGACTGAAAAGTAGATTCCTGTTTCACCTAAAACAATTCTCACAATTAGAAAGGAAAATAATAATGCTGAAAAAAATCTCTATGTTTATTGTTTGTTACATTCTGGCGATTCCTCTGCTTTCATATGGTTTTGACTGCAACAAACCGGATTTTGGCGCAAAACTCGAGGATATCAATAAGGATGGGTATTTCGTGAAGTACATGGAAAAAGTGGGAATATCGTATTACAACTATACTGGCCCATGCCGGATGGAT
>CAYQKZ010000570.1:0-1943 GCA_964418135.1 uncultured Desulfobacterales bacterium | reverse complement strand
TGGTTCTGCCCACAAACGAGGCCACATCGCAGGCCCCGCCGCTTCCGGAAAACCGGACCTTCGGTTTGAAATAATCCCCGACCACCGTGGAATTGAGATTGCCGAATTTGTCGATCTGGGCGGCCCCCATAATACCCACCACATGCGGGCCGGACACCCGGTTCTGCATGGTGGCAAAAGCATCGGCCAGATTGCCGTTGACCGATGTCCAGTACATCACACGGGAATCTGCCACGGCCAGCGGAACTTCTTCGAGCAGTGAGTCGATGGCCCCGGTTTCGAAGAAAATGACGCTGTTCGGCGCACTGATATTTTTGGCCGCCATGGCAGCCAGCATGGAAATGCCGGTGCCGCAGAAAACGATGTCGCCGTCCTTGATTTCCCGCGCAGCGGCAATGGTCATCAGTTCTTTCAGGGTATAATGAGGAGGCAGGGTTTCTTCCTGTCCCCTGTTACCTGTAACCTGATCTCTTTTATCTTGCATGATTTTCTTCCTATCTTCTGTCTAGTCCGACGGCATAGCCGGTTCGGGGGTCGGCCTGGATGGCTTTCAGATGTTCGGTTCCGATCTTGTCCAGAAGCTGCGGATGACCGGAGACCCCATAGATGAACTCCTCCAGATAGGTATTGTACATCATGTCGTTTTCGGCATTCTTGCGATACTCGTTGAGATAGGCCGGATCATAGTCGTAATATCGGTAACAGGCCGTGGGATAGGCGCCGTAAGGAATATGAACCACGGCATCCACACAGAAAGAAGGTATCTGATTCTGGTCCGGGCCGGCCTTGAGGACATCGGATGACACAATCTCCTCACAGGTGACGATCACATGTTTGGCGCATTTGACCTGTTCGATATCGGAAAATGTCAGGCCTTCCATGCGGACCGTGCCTTCCCGATCCGCCTTCTGAACGTGAATGATGGTGACATCGCAGTTGATGGCCGGCACCAGAACGAGTTTTGGCGCATTTCCCCACGACCCGAAGGGATTGTCCACGATCACGAGTTTTTGATCCGGAAGTCGGGGATCTTCCGCCCGCATCTGTCTTGAAAAACCCCATTTTTCGATGATATCGGTCCCCAGCGACGAGCGGGTGGGCAGAAACGGCACCCCCATGGCACCGGCCATGAATCGCAACGTCATCTGATAATTGGAATAATCTTCGATGGCGATGGTGCCGGACTGGACGGCTTTTTTAAACCGGATGCAGGTCGGCGCGAATCGTCCGCTGCCCGCGTAGGCGATCTCCAGCCGGGATACGCAACCGGCACCGATCAACTCATCCACCCCTTGGCCGTTGGAATGGGCATACAGATGGAGGGTGTCGATTTTCTGCCGGATAATTTCGTAAACAGCCGCCATCGGATTCCGGTTGATCGTAAACCCCCCGATGGATAGATGACAGCCGCTGAAGACATATTTCTTTACGGCCTCTGAAAGGGGCGTCGTTTTGTCTTGGGTGATGTTCATAAGGGTTCAGTATTGAGGGTTAAAGGTTAAGTCGAATGGAGAACCGTAAATATTCAAGACATACCGATGTGACGGTAAAACGGTTTTCCGGAAAAGTTTACGGTCGGTTTTCAAGATGCTGAGCGATGTTTATGCCGAGGTCCAGGGCCTGTTGGTTCATCTCCAGAAGGCTGAAAGGAATGCGGGTTTCCAGCACGCGGATGATAGATTCCGGTCTTACCAGGCCGGTGAGGGCAATTACGGCTCCGAGCATACAGATGTTGAACACTATGGGTTTTCCGATGGTTTCCATCACGGCCTGGTACATGCCGAGTTCGATCTGGCGGGCATCCACCCGGCGTTCGGTCTTGACAAAGCGGGTATCCGTGATCAGGGTGCCGCCGGGCCGGATGATGGGGTAAAACTTGTTGTAGGCTTCCTGGGTCAGGCAGACCAGAACATTGGGTTGGGTGACCTTGGGAAAATAGATTT
>CAYQKZ010000569.1:0-1947 GCA_964418135.1 uncultured Desulfobacterales bacterium | reverse complement strand
TATCTTCGATGGTTTTGGTCATAAACGGCGGGTTGGCGATATAACCGCTGGCCAGCCGCATGGTTTCGTAAGGAAGGAGGATCAGTGGAAAGGTGGAATCGCCTTCAATGGTTACCGGTGTATAACCCAGCGTTGCCTCGGCAGGGAAAAATTGAAATTTTCTCGAAGGTGTCTTGAATGCCGCCTTCCAATCAGGAATGGCCGCATCCGAATCGAGCCAGAAACCTTTTTTTTGCAGGGTCTTCATCTTGTCTCCCATTGCCTGTTCCAGGCAGGCCTCAAAATTGTTCCAGGGAAACGCCTCGGCAACGGCGCCGCCCAATTCTTTGGCCAGAAGGATCAAGGTATCACCGGCATGTTTGGTATTGAATTGGGGCTTGAAGACCAGTTTCGACAGACTGATGACCGGTTTGGGAAAACCCGTGGGGGCCGGGACGTCTTCGATCCGTTCCAGATAGATGTGATTGGGAAGGACGATATCGGCATACCGGGCGGTTTCATCCATGAACGAAGACAGGCTGACCAGAAAAGGGACTTTATCGAATGCATCCCGGACCGTTTGAGAATCCGCCATCGTATAGAGAGGATTGCTCTCAAGAACAAAAAGCGCATTCAGCGGATATCCCTTGCCGGAAAGTATTGCTGCAGGGATCTGATTCATGCCGCACAAAGAATTGGGCAGGGCGCCGACCAGATTGGCCTGATCCATACCGGCTGCCGCCACCGAGTCCATGGCCACTTCAGGCCATGCCTGAATCTGTGTTTCAGGCATGGGAAAAACGCCACCTTTTCTGTTGACACTTCCCACCAGTGCGTTCAAGGCATGCACGGCCATGGCCTCGGTCAGGCTTCCGGGAATGATTCCCTGGCCTTTACCGCAGAGCGCCAGCGGTGCTTTGGCCTGGGCAAATTCACGCGCCAGAAGAATGATTGCAGAAGGATCGATACCGGTAATCCGGGCAACGGATTCCGGGCTGTAATTTTCAAGAACCGTCTGCCGAAATCCTTTTTTCATCTCTCCTGTACTTGTGACAAAGCTCTCGAAGCCCTCCGCATGGCTGTCTACAAATTCTTTGTCAAAAAGCAGTTCCTTGATCAGGACATGGGATACCCCCATTGCCAAGGCGGCTTCGGTGCCGGGATTGATGGCAATCCAGCGGTCGGCTTTGGCCGCGGTGCGCGACAGGCGGGGTTCAATCTGAATCACGCGCGCGTTGGCTTTTTTCCAGGCAGTGTTGGCTTTGAACATCCGGACCGGAGACCCCCATCCATCTAAAAGTCCGCTGCCGAAACTCAGAATGACGTCGGCATTTTCAAAGTCGAACCCCGGGGCTCCGGAAATTCCGTTCATATACTGCAAAACCAGTTGATACGTATCCGCACAAGAAGGGGTATGAAAAAAATTGGGAGAACCGTAGGCTGTCAGAAACCGCTTGAAGAGCTGAGACACAGTACCCTGACGGGAACCGGCGATTCCGGCGACGGTGTGTGAATTCCCGCTGGTTCGGAGTCCATCCAGTTTTTCGACGATTTCGGAAATGGCCTGCTCCCAGGAGATTTTCTCCCATCGATCTTCCCCTCTTTTTCCGATCCGCCTCAGGGGTGTTTTTATCCGTGTGGGACCATACAGAAGCTGGAGCCCGGACAGTCCGAGTGCACATATTCCGCCCTGGTTGACAGGATGCTCTTTCATGCCCTCGATCTTCACGCCCCTGCCCTCAACCTTTCGCACGCTGATGCCGCATCCACCCGGACAGAGCATGCAAACGGAATTGACATAGCTGGTTTCACCAATTTCTGGCACCGGAGTCCACGGCCAATTCTGCGTCCAGATAGACAGGTCATCCGTCAACTTGCAGGGTAGCGGTGAAAGAGCTGTACCTGCTGCAACACCTAAACCCAGCGATAAAAAGCTTCTTCGGTCGATTTTCATGAAATCTTCCCCTT
>CAYQKZ010000568.1:0-1948 GCA_964418135.1 uncultured Desulfobacterales bacterium | reverse complement strand
GATCCGGCAGGCAACCGATGACGCAGTTGGGCCCATCGATGATCAGCCGGCGGCAGGACTGCTTGAGCTGCTGAAGCAGCGCGGCGTCCGGATGCACAGCGATATCTGCATCCTGAAGCGGGGTGATGATATGCTTGTAGGCTTCGATTCCCAGCCCCAGCCGTTTCTGGGTATAATGCAGAATATGGGTGAAGACTTCGGAATCGGACTGGTACCCGGTATAGCCGGGAAAACCCCGGGACTGAAGGTAATCCCGGATCGGGATGAAAGCCGTGTTCTCACCGTTGGTCATCGTGGAAAAGCCCTGAAGAAAAAACGGATGGCAGGCGTAGAGATTGATGGCGTAGTTGGTGTTCTGCCGTCCCTGCGCCATGATGACTCTGGCCTGGATGTCTTTCCGATCGAGCCTGAGGTGCTGGGCCACTTTCATGGGTTCCCCGATTTCCTTGATCATGATGACATCGGGCCAGAAGGAAAACACCATCATATCACCCTCGGCCCGGCCCATTTCCCGGAGCTGGAGGCGGATATTGACCAGTCGGCTGAAAAGTTCGGACTGTTCGAGGCCATCCCATTCCTCGGGATATTCATAGGCCCGGATCAAATAGATATCCCGCTTGGGAACACCGGCCGGCGGCGTTTTGGATACTTTGATCGGTAATTTGTATTTGGTCATGAACCCCAGATTCATCATGAAGGCATCGAGGCGTTTCAGTCCGTTATCGGTAAAAATGCCGGAAAGGATCGGTGCATCCTTCATGTCTTCGAACGGGCCGCCCAGATCCCGAAGAAAAATCCCGACGCCCGATCCATCATGACCTTCGCGCATGACATCGAGGGCCTCGAAAGCTACCATCGGCGAAAGCGGTTCCTGGCTGGTTATGGCAAACAAACGACACATGCTGTGTTTCTCCTGTAAAAAAGCACATTGTAGAAATATGCGGATAAAAAAATGCTGCTGAATTCGGATGGAAAATGATCACAATTCAGCAGCATTGATTTAGTCATCATATATATCCATAACCCACTGTTTGTCAAAAAAAAATGTGGTTTCGATCTGGAAGGCATCTTTTCAGACAGCGACAGAAACCGGCTCTGGATCAAGTATCCGTACCATATCCTGGGTGGAAATGGTGAGCAGCAGACCTCTTTTGCCGGCATTGATACAAATTTCCGGAAGATTCATAATGCTTGCTTCGATATAAACCGGAAGATTCTGCCGGGTACCGAAGGGGGATATGCCGCCGACGACATAACCGGTCAGTTTCTCGGCTTTGTTCTGGGGACAGGGCTGAACCGTTTTCACACCCAGTTGCCGGGCCAGGTTTTTCGTTGAGACCTGCTTGTCTCCGTGCATGAGGATGATGAGTGGTTTTCCGGAGTCATCTTCCATCACCAGCGTTTTGATGATGCGGTACTCGTCGATACCGAGGGCCGCCGATGCCGTTGCCGTTCCGCCTTTGTCTTCATAAGGATAGGGATGCAACGAAAACGAAACCGATGCGGCCTTGAGTGTACGGATTGCCGGCGTTACCGGAATTTTTTGAATGGCCATTATGATGATCCCGACTGTGACTGTGCAGACCGGCATGCCCGATGCGGTGTCGATTTGCCGTTTCAGGATGAACCGGTTGCACAGCCTAGTATTCAATGGATTGCCGTGATTTCCGGCGTTATTTTTGGCATAGATTGACAGGGAAATCAAAGAGAAAATGGGCAGTTGAACAGTGGCGACAATTCCTGTTGACTCTCATTTTTCTGGCTGATAAGGATTCATGTAATATAAAATGAAGCAATCAAGGTTTTTTTGAAATAAATGGGGCACGGACGATAATCACAACACCCGCCGAACAATTGGTAGCCGGAGACATCGACAACGACGGCAGAGATGATCTGATCGGCATCTGGTCGAATGCGGTATGGGTTCGTTACGGCGCCACCGGCAAGT
>CAYQKZ010000567.1:0-1952 GCA_964418135.1 uncultured Desulfobacterales bacterium | reverse complement strand
TCAACAAAAGAGGATTAATAAAGGCAGTGGAAACAGTCGCCCCCTTCAAAGAGGTAATAGAAGAGATTAAAGAGGCTGGTGGAGAAGCCTTCAAGTATTGCTTTCAGTGCGGATTGTGCGATACGGTCTGTCCGTGGAACAGGGTCAGACAATTCAGTATGCGCAAGATAATCCGTGAAGCAACTTTTGGTCTGACCGAGATAGATGGCGAAGATATCTGGCGCTGCACAACATGCGGCAGATGTCCCCAGCGTTGTCCCAGAGGCGTGAAACAGATAGAAGTCGGGGTATCCTTACGTCGGGTTGCCTCGAATTACGAGGTATTTCCGCCTTCGGTTCGTTCCGCCCGTACCGCCAGAGCCAGCCTGATTTCAGAAGGCAATCCCCTGCAGTTCGAACGGAAAAAACGGGCAGATTGGGCAAAAGAACTTTTAGTCAAGCCATTTGCAGAAGGCATGGAAGCATTGTATTTCGTCGGCTGCTACCTTAGCTTTGACCCGAGAATGAAAAAGGTAGCGACTGCCACTGCCAATATCCTGAACAAGGCCGGGGTCAATTTCGGGATATTGGGTGAAAAGGAGAACTGCTGCGGAGAAAGTATCCGCAAGACAGGCAGTGAGGATGTATTCAAGAGCCTGGCCAAAGAAAATATCAAAACATTCATTGACAGTGGGGTGAAAAAAATCATCGTTTCTTCCCCTCACTGTTATCATACCTTCAAAAATGAATATCCTGAATTCATGGTAAAGTTTGAGGTGGTTCACATCTCCCAATATCTTATCGAACTGATCGATGCCGGGAGGCTGACGTTCACCAGGAACTTTGCCAAAAAAGTGACTTACCATGATCCATGCTACCTGGGCCGGCATAATGAGATTTACGACGAACCCAGGGAAGTCTTGAAGATGATACCGGGGTTGGAACTCGTCGAGATGGCTGATTCTCGAAAAGACAGCCTTTGTTGCGGCGGCGGCGGCGGCAGGATCTGGATGGATACACCCAAGAGCGAAAGATTCTCCGACATCAGACTGATGCAGGCCGAATCGATCGGAGCCCAGATACTGGCAACGTCGTGCCCATACTGCATCACCAATTTTGAGGAAAGCAGGTTGAATCTCGAGTACGATAAAGTTCTTGAGGTAAAAGACATCATGGAAATTATCCAGGAAGTGATTTAGAGTCTGTGCGTCTAACCCGGACGACCCGAATACGACGGGCCGAATAAAATCTGATGGGGTGATAGAAAGTGGAAAACGAACTGACGGTAGAAGAAAAAGTTCAACAACTTTGTAAACGTTCTGGAAACAGTAATTTTGGCGATGTCATGGTTGTTGGTGGAGGGGTCAGCGGCATTCAAGCATCTCTGGATCTTGCCACAGCCGGCTTCAAGGTTTATCTGATCGAAAAATCGCCGAGTATCGGCGGCCACATGGCCCAACTGGACAAGACATTCCCGACCAACGACTGCTCCATGTGAATACTTTCACCCAAACTGGTCGAGGTCGGCCGGCACCCAAACATTGATGTTCTGACATTTACAGAAGTTGACCGTGTAGAAGGCGAGGCAGGAGATTTCAGAGTAACTCTGACCAAGAAGCCAAGATACATTATCGAGGACAAATGTACCGGTTGTACAACCTGCGTAAAATATTGTCCTGTCGAATATCCGGATCAATTCAATCAGGAAATATCCAAAAATAAAGCGGTACATGTATTCTTCTCTCAAGCGATCCCCCTTGTCGCGTATATCGATGAGAGCTGTCTTTACCTGAAAGAGAAGAAATGCCTGATTTGTGAAAGTGTATGTAAGACCGATGCGATCGACCTGAAACAACTGCCTGAAAAAATGGAAGTTGCTGTCGGCGCTATCATCCTATCCGCCGGCATCGAACCGTTCGATCCCAAAACCAAAGATGAATATGGCTATGGGAAAATGCAGAATGTCGTTACCA
>CAYQKZ010000566.1:1375-1956 GCA_964418135.1 uncultured Desulfobacterales bacterium | reverse complement strand
GGTGACGATCTTGAAGATGCTGGCTGCCGGAAAAATACTGTCTAAACATGGATTGTTTGCGGGATTCGCCCGATCGAATCCAACCATGGTCAGAATTTTGCCGCTTGCTGGATCGATGGCCACGATACCGATATGACGGGCGTTTGCAGTATTCATATTTTTCAGCATAAACTGCTGCAAGGGCATATCCAGCGTCGTAACGACATGATAGGTGCGGCCTTCAACTTGGGAGTCGAAATTTTTTTGTGTCAGATTGACAAATGAATTTCCATTCAGAAATGCCTGAACTTCTTTTTTGCCGTTGAGTTTTTCATTGATCGTTCCCACGGCAGGTTCCATCGTCTGAATCTTCTCGGGTACCCGAAAATAACTGAATACACGGGATAAATCGATGGTGCTTTCGACTACCCAGAACCCGATAACGAGAAACACCGTCAAAACACCGGCACACCGATACATGCGTCTGGTTCGCCGCCTGGCAGCGGCAATCCGATTCAATCGCGACTGGTAGTCGCGCCAATCCAGTCGAACAACGGGTTCGCCTATCGAGAATCTATCGTCCATCACTGCATCGATGATCA
>CAYQKZ010000566.1:419-1365 GCA_964418135.1 uncultured Desulfobacterales bacterium | reverse complement strand
AACCACCGTTATGACAACGCCGTACCCGGCTTGACAGCGCCATCCAGCGTGGCAACCGTACAGCGATGGTCATCCACAGCAGCCAGAAGCATTCCCTGAGATAAAATGCCCATCAGTTTGGCTGGTTGGAGATTGGCCAACACAATCACCAATTTGCCCACGAGACTTTCCGGGGAATAGGACCCGGCAATCCCGGCAACAATCGTGCGGTTTTCTCCAAGGTCGACTTCGAGCTTGAGGAGTTTTTTCGCTTTCGGTACGGCTTCGGCCTTGACGATGCGGCCAACGCGAAGATCTACCTTTTTAAACTCTTCAAGGCTGATTTCTGGTTTAAAAACCGGCCGATCCGGCAGGGGGGGAGCTGTTTCGACGGATTCATCCTCTTTTTTGTTGACATCGATTCGGGGAAAAAGGGTGACGGATTTGGGAATCACCGTACCAGAAGCCAGCCCGCCCCACTGGGAAAGTAATGACAGGCGGTAGAAGGGCTTTGCCGGGTCCTGTCCGAGATGGCGCTGCATGGAAGCCGCTGTATCCGGCATGATCGGATAGATGAGCCCTGAAATGATACGAAGCCCCTCTATCAGGTTGTAAATAACCGTTTCAAGCTGTTTGCCGGTGGATTTGGATTTGGCCAGTACCCAGGGGGCGGTTACATCGATATATTTGTTCATCTGGCTGATAAGTTCCCAAATCGCTGCCAACGCCTTATGAAACATGAATCCAGACATGCCGGTTTCAAAATCGCGAACCGCAACCTCCGCATCCGACCGGAGCCCCTGCGTCAGCAGCGGATCTCCATGAGGATCAGGAGAGGGAACGACCCCTTTGAAATATTTGTGGGTCATGGCCGTTACTCGTGAAAAGAGATTGCCAAGATCATTGGCCAGATCGGCATTGATTCTGCCCACCAGCGCCGACTCGCTGAAACCGGAATCCAGACCAA
>CAYQKZ010000566.1:0-409 GCA_964418135.1 uncultured Desulfobacterales bacterium | reverse complement strand
GTCCGTAAACGTTTTTCAGATCCAGTGGCTCGATGACATTCCCCAGACTTTTGGACATTTTACTCTGATCCACATTCCAGTATCCGTGAACATTCAAATGCCGATATATGGGAATACCAGCGGCCTTGAGCATGATCGGCCAGTAAATCCCATGGGGTTTCAAAATATCTTTGGCCACGACATGCTGAACCTCAGGCCAGAACTTGCTAAACAAGGGCCCTTCCGGGTAGCCCATCGCCGAAACGTAATTCAGGAGCGCATCGAACCAGACATAGGTGACATAATTGTCATCAAAGGGCAGTGAAATTCCCCATTCTAGCCGACTCTTCGGCCGTGAAATACACAGATCCTCGAGGGGTTCTTTCAAGAATGAAAGAACTTCGTTGCGGTATCGCTCTGGCCGGATAAA
>CAYQKZ010000565.1:0-1957 GCA_964418135.1 uncultured Desulfobacterales bacterium | reverse complement strand
ATAGAGGAAATTTCTCCGCAGCTACCCACCGAACTTTCCGATAAACTCCCTGAATCTTCATTGTCTTCATCTCTTCTTGAAATGCCTTCTTTGAATGAGCCCAATGCGTCGGAAAATTTATCTTCCGACCTTTCACCTGAACCATCCGCTATGAATGATATGACGGGATTTGATTTTTCCGAACTTGAAAAATTACTGCAGGAGGATGACAAAGACAAGCCTGAGGACGTGTTTGAAAATAATAAAATAGAGAAGAATCAGATACAGGCGGCAATTCCGACAGTTGCAGAACATTTACAGGAGATTGAATTATCCTTCGATATCGAAAAAGATCAGACACAAGAGACGCTTCCATCATTCCCAGAACATTCATTTAGAACCGATATATCAAATGATTTTGAAGGACTGACAGACTTTGATCTTTCCGATCTTTCTCTGGAATTACCAGAAATCAAGAACAAAAAGGATGAGTCATATCCAAAATCCCTGACCTCAGATATTCCTGAAACAATGGAATCCAATCTGCCTTCCGATAAATCGGACGAATCACTCGAACTGGCTCTTTCCGAATTATCACTCGATGAAATTTTTGCCGATGTCGAAAAGAAGCATGCCGATACCGATCTGAAGAAAGAAACGAAAGAGAAACCTGTCAACGACCTGGATATACAGGAATTTTCATTGGATGATATCGAAAATTCCCTTGAAATGGATTTAACGAATTTATCACTCGATAGCCAATCTGAAATCGAAACAGCTCATGAAAAGAAATCAGATAGTTATGAAACGGCTATCACATCGGATCAAAAACAGAAAACAGAGCCGCTTTCCGACGACACGCTCATGAACCTGGATGATATTCAAGCACTGGATCTGTCCGATCTTGAAAATCTTTTGGAAAAACAGGATGCAGCGAATGCTTCTCCGATGATCAATGTTGCTGAAAATTTTCCTCGTACTGAACCGATCATGGTACATCCGACGACAGATATATCAACAGAGCCCGAACTGAAGTTGGAAATGGAAGATCACTTTTTAACTTTCGATGAGCTTCAACTGGATACCGATGGATCAAAATCAGACACGATTCAGGAAAGAAAAGAATCGTTTCAGCCCCCCCTCCCCCAAATTTCCCAACCCCCCCCCCCCCCCTCCACCGAAGAAAAACCCATCGTCCCCAAACCCTTTTCCCCAAAACACAAAAAAAAAAAACTTATCCATACGGACATCGATCAGCAAATGGAAGATACGACGCCTGAACCCAAAAAAGGAATCAACCTTGCGATTCTGATTACATTGATTCTGGCATTGATCTCTTTAGTCTCCTATGGTGGATATCTATTGCTGAACTCCATGGGAATTGCCATTCCATTCATCAGCAAACCTGCCCCCAAGGTTTCCGATCCCGGAAATATCAATATTAAGCCATTTGAAGTCAGCGGTAAATTTGTATCAAATGAAAAGATCGGGAATCTCTTTGTCATCACCGGCAATGTTAAGAACGGATATCCCACGGCCCGCAGTTTCATTCAGGTTGTAGGGAAAATCTACACCAAGGATAATAAAACGCCCGTAAAAACAGAAACAAATTATTGCGGAAATATTCTTTCCGACACGGATCTGGCCGTTGCTGATGCTGCCATGCTCAAGCAGAGACTTCAGAACCGTTCCGGAGATAACGGCATCAATCAGAAAGTTCAGCCTGGTAATGCAATCCCGTTTATGATTGTTTTTTCAAATCTGCCACCGAATCTTGAAGAATTCACAGCGGAAGTCACTCGTTCGGATGCATCTTAAGATTTTTTACTTGACGTTTTAAGAACTATTTGTTACAACTTCAAAGTTTACTTTGATATCTGATAAAATGATTACACAGTTAAATTATGGCGATGTAGCTCAGTCGGTCAGAGCATGCGGCTCATATCCGCAGTGTCCGGGGTTCAAATCCCTGCATCGC
>CAYQKZ010000564.1:0-1962 GCA_964418135.1 uncultured Desulfobacterales bacterium | reverse complement strand
CTTGTGCGGGTTTCGGGAAGAAGAAGTCCTTGAAACACTTCGAGAAATTGTTTCAAGGTGCGGCCTGGAGGATGAAATTGCGGATGAAGCCCTTGAAGTGATGCACATCTATTACAATGGCTACAACTTTATCCCACGCGGTTCAGCGTTCATTTACAATCCCACCCTCTGTCTGTATTTTTTCAAGCAGTTTCAGAAGCGATGTACGTACCCGGATGAAATGCTCGACGCCAATCTGGCCTCAGACGATGCCAAACTTGAATATATTGCCGGGCTGCCGGGGGGCAGAGAGCTGATCGTCGATCTGGTGGAAAAAGGGGCGCAGGTCATCGTGCCCCGCTTACAGAAGCGTTTTGGTCTGCGGGATATGCTTTCAGATCATTCCAAAGATCGAACCTTTCTGGCCTCTTTTCTGTACTATTTCGGGGTGCTGACCCAGGTTGGGGAAACGCAGAAAGGCGAATTGCGTCTGCGGGTGCCGAATCTGGTCATGCAGGGGCTGTTCGTGGAGCGGGTGCAGCAGATGATGCTGCCCGACCCCGTCACTCGGGATCGGGGTCGGGATGCGGCCAAGCGGGCCTATCAGTTGGGTGAGATCGAACCCGTCTGTCAGTTCGTTCAGGAAGTTTACTTTGCCGTATTCACCAATCGAGACTATGCTCTGGTCAACGAGCTGACCGTAAAAACCTGTTTTTTAACCCTGCTTTACAACGATCTGCTTTATATTATGGACTCGGAGCCGGAACTGGAGCGCCGGTATGCAGATCTGACCATGATTATCCGTCCGGACAAACGCTATTTACAGATTTTCGACGTACTCATCGAGTTCAAATTCCTGCCCCTGAAAACACTGGCTCTAAACGGCGAGCAGTTGCGGACGTTATCTCAATCTGCCCTGTATGACCTGCCGGCGGTGCAGCAGGCGCTGATTGACGGAAAGAAACAGGTTCTGGACTATGGCATCCGCCTGGCCCGAAAATACGCCGGACTGAATCTTAAATCCTTTGTGGTCGTGGCCCTGGGCTTTGAACGAATCTGCTTTAAATTGATTACGGATTGAACAGGTGCTATCACCATGATCAAATTCCCATACGGCGTATCCGATTTTAGAAAAATCATCACCGAAGGCTATTACTACCGCGATCGAACCCACGCCATCCCCCTTCTGGAGCAAACGGATTCCGCTCTCTTCATCCGCCCCCGGCGCTTTGGAAAAAGCCTCGTGCTGTCCATGCTGGAGAATTATTACGACATTGCGCGAAAAGAGGCATTTGAAACCCTGTTCGGTAATCTGGCCATCGGCCGCCATCCGACAGCCCTGCGCAATTCTCATTTTATTCTGCGGTGGGATTTTTCCTGTATCGATCCCACCGGCTCGCCGGAGGATATCCGGCAGTCTCTGTATGATCATATCAATGGCCGTATTCAAAAATGCCGGCGCTACTACCAGGATCACGGATTTGATCTGCAGGGCATCGACGTCAATCCGAAAAACGCACTTGCTACCATCGAGTCGCTGCTGAGCGCCATCCAAAGTGTTGGAAATTCAGTCTTTCTGCTGATAGACGAATACGACAATTTTGCCAACACAGTGATGATGCTGCCGGTTGCCGATTCCCGCAATCGCTACCAGGCCCTGGTACATGACGAAGGCCTGATGCGCACCTTGTTTAAGGTTGTGAAAGCCTCGACATCTGGAACCGGATTTGACCGGGTTTTTATTACTGGTGTGTCGCCTGTGGTCATGAGCGATATCACCAGTGGATATAACATTGCCGAAGACATTTTTTTCGAGCCGGAGTTTTCGGACTTGTGCGGGTTTCGGGAAGAAGAAGTCTATGAAACACTTCAAGAAATTGTTTCAGGGTGCGGCATGGAGGATAAAACCGCAGACCAGGCCCTCGAAATGATGCACATCTATTACAATGGCTACAACTTTATCCCACGCGGTTCAGCGTTCAT
>CAYQKZ010000563.1:0-1971 GCA_964418135.1 uncultured Desulfobacterales bacterium | reverse complement strand
GAAATGGCCAATGTGCCTTCCGCTCCCGGTTCACTGGAAGAATCGCTGGCTGCTCTGAAAGCGGATCACGAATTCCTGCTGAAAGGCGATGTTTTCACCAAGGATGTCATCGATATGTGGATCGATTACAAAACCGATGCCGAGGTCAATCCGGTCAAGCTTCGGCCGCATCCTCACGAATTCTCACTGTATTACGACATTTAAATTTTGATCGTCGTTCAGAACGCCCCCCCAGATTCCCCAAATGGGGGAAGCAGCATTAAATGATTGCCTTCCAGAGTTCCTTTCTCTGCCGGAACTCTGGAAACTTCCCAATTCAATCCTTTCTTGCAATTCCCTGTCGATCCGTATAATAAGACAACATCGATCACATGCAGTCTGCCACCATTGTGTCAGAAAGTTATTTTGTTCGCCAAGATACAAAGGTGCATCGAACTTTTTTCATGCGTTACGGATCTTTATATTGTTAATTTTTTTATTGTGCTGCAAATATGTGCCACCTCCTTTATGCAGGCATCGGAAGCGCAGCAAGAGAGAGGGATGGAAGCTTATTTAAGGGAATACGGATATTTAGCGCTGTTAGTTGGAACGTTTCTGGAAGGTGAAACCATCTTGATCATTGCTGCATATCTGGCAAGCAAGGGCATGTTGAATATTTATCTGGTCACCCTGTCGGCAGTGGCCGGAACGATCCTTGGCGATCAAACATATTTTTATATTGGGCGGATACAGGGCATGTCCTATATTCAGAAAAGGCCCAATCTGAAGAAGAAGTGGATCCGAATCAGCGGTCTGATTGCCAGACGGGAAAACATCATCATCATGACATACCGCTTCGTATACGGATTCCGGAACATCACGCCGTTTGCTTTGGGCATTTTAAATGTCCATGCCATGAAGTTTCTGATTCTAAACATCATCGCAGCATCTGTCTGGGCCATATCTTTCAGTGTTCTGGGCTATACGTTCGGCGCTGTGATCAGCAGCGAGATTGAAACGTATGAAAAATATGTCGCATTGGGGATTTTATGTATTGTTCTGCTGGTTGCCTTTCTCTACTGGCTGAGGAAAAGATTGCGGAACGAGCCGATTCTCCCTTTTTAAAATAATTCGAACAATCGTCGCGGCAAACTGCAATTTTAGATATTTCACCCCGCCCCTCTCCCAAATGGCGTGAGATATGTCATGGTTACGGTATAAAAGGCATCCACCGTGTTTGGAACGCTCGTCAATATTCTGTCTATCATCGCAGGCAGCCTTTTCGGCATGGCTTTTAGAGGCGGCATCCCGCTCCATTATCAGCAGACCGTGATGCAGGCCATCGGACTGGCAGTTATTCTGATCGGCATGACCGGGGCACTGAAAACCCCGGATATTCTGGTGGTTATCTTCAGTCTGGCCATCGGAGGTCTGGCGGGAGAATGGCTCCGGATTGAAGCGCGGCTGGCTCAGATGGGCAATTGGCTGGAAACTAAATGCGCGCAGTCGGAAGGCAGTATTGCCAAGGGATTTGTCACTGCCAGCCTGATCTACTGTGTTGGATCCATGGCCATTGTTGGTTCCCTGGAAAGTGGTTTGACCGGAAACCACCAGACTCTGTATGCCAAGTCTGTCTTGGACGGCATTTCCGCCATTATTTTTGCATCGACGTTGGGGGCAGGCGTTTTGTTTTCAGCGATATCAGTTGGTGCTTATCAGGGAATGCTGACCCTGTCGGCGGTGTTGATCAAACCGTATCTGATTCCGCAGGTTGTAGATCAGATGTCATCGGTCGGCGGAATTCTCATTATGGGGATCGGATTGAATTTGCTTGAAATCAAAAACATCCATGTCGGCAACATGCTACCTGCCATTTTTATGCCGTTGATTTATTATGTCATTCAAAGGTGAATGTGCATCTGAATGTATTTGACAGGTCCCATGATCGATGTTACGCGGAACATGAAGATGCTGCCTTAAAGATAATCAGAT
>CAYQKZ010000562.1:0-1974 GCA_964418135.1 uncultured Desulfobacterales bacterium | reverse complement strand
TATTGGTCAACAGGCTGATATGACAGGCGGCACAGGTTGGGGCCGTAAAATCTCTGCCGATGGTCCACGGAATGGTCTGGAAATCCCACGCGCCTTGTTTGGATGCGGCGATATTGCCGTGCTTGCTGGTCTCATAGACTTTATAGGCCGGAACATCCGGCCCGGCATGACATTCCTTGCAGGTGTACGGCTTTCTGGCGGTCTCCATCGAAAAATTGTGCCGGGGGTGGCAGGAGGTACAGGCACCTTTGCTGCCGTCCGGATTGATGCGTCCTACACCCTGATTCGGCCATCCGTCGATCACCGGAAATTCCAGCTCTCCGGCATCGGTATCCCGTTTCTCGAATCCCGTGACTGTCAACTTCGTACCGTGACAGTAAAAACAGGACTCCGCATTTGTCGATGCATCCGGGGGATCGAAGGCCAATTTGCCGGATTTGCGACGGGGTGTTCCAATGATGCTCTGCTTCAACTCCTGATAAATTGAGTTTTCCGCCAGATTTTTCCAGGCATGCGCCATGATGTTGTCGGCGTATTGATCACGCTCCTGGCGATGGCACGCGGTGCAGTCGTCTGGGCTGACCACCACATGCACCGTGTAACCATTGTGTGAAAACGTATCTGCATGAGATTCCGGTCTCTGCGTATGGCATTCGGCACAGCCCACGACAACGGATTTCATGTTTTCCGGAACTGAATCGCTGGAGACCTTGCGGCTGAGTGCTGATACGCTCATGGCTTTTTCCGGTGTGATCAGCGCATGACGGCTTTTTTTCCAGTCTTCAACAATTCCGGGGTGAAGCGATGTGTGGCAGTCCAGACACTCCCGAGTGGCTTTGCTGAGAACCGGACTGTCTTGGCTCAATCCGGTCAAGGGGGATAGAAGCAGGCACAGAAAGAAAACACAAGGAATCGACGGAAAAGATTTCATGAAACCCTCTGATTGGAATCGATTTCATTTTATTATCGGCTGAGCCCCATCAGCCGGTATACCAGCATGCCGGCCAGCCATGCGATATCTTCGGGAGACAGGATGTCTCCGATGGTGTCATCGAACAGAATATTGGCTTCAGGCGGAAATTCCTCATCCCCTTCCCAGAGGATGAGCTGAATCGGAATCCGGGGAAGGACGCGGAACTCGAATCCGGCATCTCCGGCGCTGATGACTTGTCCGCCGAGTTGCTCGGCAGCTCGGACAAGACCTTGAATATTCGCACCGAAGGTCTTCTTCAATGGATCAATTGCGCGTTTGACAAAGGCACTGAAATAAAACGAAGCGCCCTGAATTTCGCGGTACGCAATCCAGTTGCCGGTTGGGAAGTGAAGACCACCGGCCTGTAAATAATGGAGTATCAGCACCTGTTCCTGAATGGGGACATCCTTGGGGTCGGTACACGTGTCGGAAAATGTGAAATCAGGATGTCGAATGAGATAATCGCGATTTAGAAAGTGTACACGTATTCCGTTTGCATTTTCTTCAAAGCCGGATCGTTTAAGAATATCTTGTCGAGATTCCCGGCGGAGTGATGCGATTGCGATGGCAGCGGCGTTGAAATAATCATCGATGCGGGGCATATTACCTGCTTTTCATAAAACTACAAAGCCCCGCGAAACGGGGCTTTGAGAAAGAACTGCTTATAGATTTGAAATACTATACTTCCAGCCATGAGTCGGAATACAGAACATTGCCCAGAATGACATTGGTGGTCTTGGCATAATCCTGCATTTCTTTGGAAAGGGAGGCCATATTCGGCTGATTGCCATCCATTATGCCGTAAATCATATCCACGATATCCTGGCGTTTTCCCTTGGCTATGACGGTTAGTTGGTCGTCCAGCGGATCGGAGATGACCGAATACATGCCATATTTTTCGAGCATGACCATATATGTCTGATTCAATATGGGTCGCAGATGGGTCGGCGGACCGTTTGAGATGTTGGACAATCCGCAGGTGCTTTTGGCGCCCGGAGCGA
>CAYQKZ010000561.1:0-1980 GCA_964418135.1 uncultured Desulfobacterales bacterium | reverse complement strand
GAGAATACGGCGGAAGAAAATTTTCTTCGGCACTCGTTCAATCTGAAAACCGATTCACAGGCGTGGGATTTTCTAAAGAACCAGTTTCTGTCATCCTGCCGTCACCGAAACCAGGTATCCAGATCGCCCCGGCGTTTCCAGAACCGAATGATGGAAGTATTTTCGAAAAATATCGGAACGTTTCATACCAGCGAGTTCACCAATGAGGCGGATACGGACTGGGCCCTGATGTCCAACCGGATGTGGGCCCAGTCCATCCGGGACAAATGGAAAAAAATCCCGGAGAGGGGAAACCTTCCGATCATTCCCGTGGTTGTTGGTGGCAGTGAGGTCCAGGAAAACAGGGCGTCAGGGGAATGCCTCGATATTTCACGCATCGGCGAAAGTTTAGACAAACCGCTGATCGGCAGGTATGTATTGGCGGATGATGCGGATGTCGAGCGGGCGGTCTCCATTGCCAGGGCAGACCCGGATGGCTGGCGCGGGAAAACCCTGGCCGAGCGGCATGAAATCCTGTCCCATGTAGCCGGGGAGCTTCGTGTGGCCCGATCCGATCTGATCGGTGCGGCCGCTGCCAATACCGGCAAGGTGTTTGTGGAAGGGGATGTCGAAGTATCTGAAGCTATTGATTTTGCCGAATATTATCCGTACTCGGCCAGGTCGTTTACCGGCTTCCAACATATCCAGTGTGCGGGCAAGGGTGTGGGCCTGGTGATTTCTCCCTGGAATTTTCCCATCGCCATCCCCTGCGGCGGCATTCTGGCCGCTCTTTCCGCCGGGAATACCGTCATTTTCAAACCAGCCTCGGCCGCCGTACTCGTGGCATGGGAGATTTGTCAATGCTTCTGGCGTGCCGGTGTTTCCCGAAACGTACTCCAGTTTCTGCCCTGCGCGGGGTCTACAACCGGAGCAACATTGACACATCATCCGGATGTGGATTTCATCATCCTGACCGGCGGTACCGATACCGGCATGCGGATTCTGAAAGAGCGGCCCGCTGTTTTTCTGGCTGCCGAGACCGGCGGGAAAAACGCCACGATCGTTACCGCCATGAGCGACCGGGATCAGGCCATCAAGAACGTCATTCAGTCGGCATTCGGTCACTGCGGGCAGAAGTGTTCCGCCACATCCTTGCTCATTCTCGAAAAAGAAGTCTACGACGATCCGGTATTCAAAAAACAACTGGTGGATACGGCCAGAAGTTTTTCCGTGGGATCGGTCTGGTCATTTGAAAACCGGATGGGCCCCTTGATTCTGCCTCCTTCCGGAGATCTGAAATCGGCCCTGACAACACTTGAAGCCGGCGAATCCTGGGCACTGAAACCCGAAAATATCGGCACCAACCCCCATCTGTGGACTCCGGGAATCAAATGGGGGGTGCAGCCCGGCGGTTATACGCATCGGACGGAGTTTTTCGGGCCGGTTCTGGGGGTGATGTGTGCCAGAAATCTGGCGGAAGCCATCGATCTGGTCAATCAGACCGGCTATGGCCTGACTTCCGGCATCGAGAGTCTCGACAAACGGGAGCAGGCATTGTGGAAAAGCCGTATCCTGGCCGGTAATCTCTACATCAACCGAGGAACCACCGGCGCCATTGTTCTGCGTCAGCCTTTCGGCGGCATGAGAAAATCCGCACTCGGATCGGGAATCAAGGCCGGCGGGCCCAATTATGTCTGTCAGTTCATGAATTTTGTGGAGACAGGTCCGCCGCAGATTGGTGCGATTCATAAAGAATCCAGTATGATACGGATTGCCGGGAGGTGGCGGATCAAACTGGACGGCAATCATTTTCCCGGCATGGAAACCGATATTTCCAAAACCATTCGGGCCATTCACTCTTATTCGTATTGGGCGGAGCAGGAATTCCGCATCGAAAAAGATTATTTTCACCTGAGGGGGCAGGACAACATCATCCGCTATCTTCCGGTGGGAACGGTGGCTGTCCGGATTCATGCAGAGGATTCGCTGTTTGAAACCCTG
>CAYQKZ010000560.1:0-1984 GCA_964418135.1 uncultured Desulfobacterales bacterium | reverse complement strand
TCCCAAAACCATGAAGGCTGTGGATACACGAAGTGATTCCGGGATGGAAAAAGGGAGGGTCGTTGAAGAGTTGTTGACCGGATTTCTGCGGGGTCAGGAAGTGTTGCGGACTGCAGAAGTGATTGTCAGTGAATAATTTCTATAAAAGTTTCGAAATTTTTTCTTGAACAGATTTTTTATCGGAGATACGTTATGGAAGAACCCATTGTTGGAATTGACTTAGGCACTACCAATTCGGAGGTAGCTTTTATTTTAGACGGTCGTTCGACCGTTTTGCTGGATAACGATAACGGTATCGTTCCTTCGGTTGTCGGACTCGACGACAACGGCAAAATCATTGTCGGCAGGGAAGCCCTGAACCAGGCTGTCATTGCCCCGGACCGAACCGTTCAGTCGATCAAACGACTCATGGGCCGCAGTGATCGTATTCAGATGGGGGATTCCACCTATCTGCCTCAGGAGTTATCCGCCTGTATTCTCAAATCGCTGAAAGAGCGTGCCGAGAAATGTCTCCAGAAACCCATCGGAAAAGCCGTCATTACGGTTCCGGCCTATTTTACAGATGCCCAGCGACAGGCCACCCGCGAGGCCGGAGAAATCGCCGGCCTCAATGTGGTTCGTATCATCAATGAACCCACCGCGGCATCCCTGGCTTACGAAAGCCATAACCCGACCGCCCAGACCATTCTGATCTACGATCTTGGCGGGGGTACGTTCGATGTGTCCATTGTCCGGATCGAGAACGGCGTTGTCGAGGTTTTATCCAGCACCGGCGACAATCATCTGGGCGGCGATGATTTCGATCAGAAAATCGTCAACCGTTTAACCAGCTATATTTCCGAGGATCTGTCTCTGGATGTTGTCGGAAATCCGGTGGTCATGGCCCGACTCAGACGGGCTGCGGAAACAGCCAAGATAGCGCTTTCCTTCGAGCCTTTTGTCCGGATCGAGGAAGATCATATCGGCAAGAAACTGTTCCGCAGCATCCATCTGTCTTACGAGTTCTCACGTACCGATTTTATTGAAATGATTCAAGACGATCTTTCCCGCACCATGGATTCCGTTACCAAAGCGCTGGAAGATGCGTCCATGCTGCCGTCGGCAATCGACAAGATCATCCTGGTCGGCGGGTCCACCCGTATCCCCGAAATTTCCCGAATGCTCGAAGAAAAATTCGGTCAGATGCCGCATGGAGAGATTGATCCGGATCTTTGCGTGGCGCTGGGGGCCGCCATCCAGGCCGGACGCGAAATGGGACTCGATTCATCCAGTGTTCTGCTGGATATTACACCTTATTCTTTCGGAACTTCCGTACTCGGAGAGATTAACGGCATTCCCACTCCGCATGTCTATGTGCCGCTGATCCGGCGGAACACCAAATTGCCGGCCAGCCGCAGTGATCTTTTTTTCACGGTATACGACAACCAAGCCCAGGTCGAGGTGACGGTTTATCAGGGGGAATCGCCCCATGCACTCGACAACGTGCTGCTGGGTAAATTCCTGTTCAACCTGACGCCTGCGCCCAGCAACAGTAAACTCATTATCAATTTCAACCTGGATTTGAACGGTATCCTCAAGATGCAGGCCATTGAAAAGTCAACGGGCAACAAGATCGAAGGCGTCATTGAAAATGCCATCGGCCGCTTCAGCGATACCGAGATATCGAAATTCCGGCAGCGCGTCGATGACATGTGGAGTGATCCGGAGAATGCATTCGACTCCGATTCAGCCGATGGTGCTTCCGGCAGACCGTTGCCCTCCGATCTGGAAGCACTGATTGCCAAAGCTTCCGCCAAACTCGAAGAAGCCTCTCCGGAAGATCGCGATGAAATGGTCAATTTCATGGAAGATATTCAGGATGCAGCCGGAGACGGCCGTCTGGAAGACGCCAGAGCGCTTGCCAAAGAGCTTGAAGAAATTCTTTTCTATATCGGATAAGAAATCTGAAAGTCTATATTATAGATTTTCAGAAAATTCATTTCGC
>CAYQKZ010000559.1:0-1986 GCA_964418135.1 uncultured Desulfobacterales bacterium | reverse complement strand
TGGATCGATTGGATGCCTCCGCCGCCTCCCGGGCACGTTCCAATTCAGCCTGATAATGCTTGTAATCGGTAATGTCCGGCATTGCCGACCAGGGTGAGGATCGCATGATCCGCATCCAGGCAGGGCAGAATATTGGACTGATGCCAGCGGATGGAGCCATTCCGATGAAAAACACGGTATTCCACGCCCTGCTGAGCTTCTTTGGACTTCACCGTTTTTTGTAGAAACGCTTCACAGGCCGGGATATCCTCTGAATGAATGAATTTCCTGAAATCATGATTCAGCACATCGGACACATCATGCCCCAGCAGGCGGGTCCAGCCCGGGGAAACGAAACGGAGTACACCGTCCGGACCGATCTCGTAGATGACGCCATGGCTGTTCTGTATGAGTTGGCGATATTGTTCCTTGATCCGGTATAACTGCTTGTTGGACGATTCGATTTCCTGCCGACCGGTTTGCGCCGCTTCCAACGCCTCGGCCAGCGCTTCGGCGGCGAAAAATGACGAACGGCGGTACCGGTACGACTGCTTGGAAAAGTAATAACCCAGCAAATTGGCGGTACAGTAGGCGAAAACGATGGAAAGGGTAGCGACCGCCCCCACCGGCGATTTTACGGTAAAGAAAAGAAGCAGGCTGCCCAGGGAGGTCAAAACAGGAGGTAACGTCCGGAAAACCGTTCGATCCGGCAATATCGTATATAGCGCACAGACGATGACGACTTCCACATTCATATTGCCGATGTAAGCAGGCGGACGGGTGAGGATGACCAGGTCATTGGTCAGGGCCATGACCACACCCCAGATAAAACACAATCGGTCGAATCTTTCAGGGTTGTCGGTGCGCAGACAGATACCCGCGACAGTCGCAGAAAACACCACCAGCGCGCAACGCATTCCCACCAACCCGGCAAAAACCTGCGGCATGAGCCCGAGCGCCTTATCGGCCTTGATCAGTACCAGGTGAAACACCAGCACCGTCATGCACAGCAAGACGAATGAGCGGGCATCCTGACGCAAAAAATGAAGCCGGTACCGAAATTCTTTTTCCAAAAGAGATGGGGAGGGTGGCATCACATCAGATATCAATCGAAAATGAATTCAAGGACATTTTTCACGCATCCAGATGCTTGCTGATTTCAATCTGCGGATTCAGGTCGGTGTTTAAAACCAAGCAATTCGGATAGAACCGGAACCAGATTCCGGCGGGCATCCAGAAAACGCCGGTCTTTGAATCCCGGCTGCCAGGTCAGACTGGAAAGATCGTCGGATACGACCAGAATCGCACCGATCGATATCCCCAGAAATTCAGCCACCGTAAACAAGGCGGACAACTCCATTTCAACAGCAATCGCACCTTTTTCCTGAAAATGATTCACTTTGTCGGGTGTTTCCCGATAGATGGCATCGGTTGTCCAGATAGCGGCTTCATGAAAGGGCAAGGCTTGCGATTGAAGTGCTGACCGAATGTTATCAGAGAGAGAAGCCGATGGGACGGCAAAAGGCTTTTCGGCATATGCCCGGGATGTGCCTTCATCGCTCCATGCCAGGGTCGGAATAACAATATCGCCGATCGAAACGGCTGTGGAAATGGAACCGCACCAGCCCAGAAAAATGACTTGTTGGGCGCCCCATGCAACGAGGGTTTCCAGTATCATCACACTGTATGGCGCCCCCATGAACGGGCCTGAAAGAAAAACCCCATCGTCCCGAACATAAAGCTGGCTCATATACAAAGGCCGCGCATGCCGGTTTTCCAGGCGCAGTGCGGTTGTCAAAGCGGATAGATCGGTCCGGGTGGCAGACATGATCCCCAGCGGGCCCAGCCGGGGAGTGTTGGGTGTGACGATAGGCCGGACAATGCCGTCCATCATTCCGGACTGACTCGCGATGCCATGTCGTCTTTGATTTCATCGATCATTTCGTACAGCCACATAACGTCTTCCATGGTAAGCCGGCCGGCCTTGACCGGCGTGCGCTGCCCACC
>CAYQKZ010000558.1:1778-1987 GCA_964418135.1 uncultured Desulfobacterales bacterium | reverse complement strand
ACACTGTGAAAATTCTTACCACCGTAAAAAAAGTAGTTGATGTGGAATTGAACATGCACGTTAAAAATGGGGCCATTGCTGAAGAAGGGCTGCAATATGTCATGAATGCCTGGGATGAAAACGCAGTGGAAGCCTCTATCCAGCTCAAGGAAAAGAACAACGCGGAAACTACCACGGTGACGATCGGCGGTGGTGAAGATGTTGTCAAG
>CAYQKZ010000558.1:0-1768 GCA_964418135.1 uncultured Desulfobacterales bacterium | reverse complement strand
AAGGTCATCCGTAGAGGCTTTGCCATGGGTATCAAAAACGGGATTCAGATCGATGACCCCGCACTGGCCGATGCAGATGCGTTTGTCTGTGCCAGAGTGCTGCAGAAAGTTTACGAAAAAGGCAATTATGATCTGGTGATCGCCGGAAAACAGGCCCAGGATACCGATAACGGCCAAACCGGAATCATCCTGGCCGAGTATTTGGGTCTGCCCTGCGTCAGCAACGTAATCGCCATCGAAGTGATGGATGACAAGCACATCAAAGTATCCCGACTGGGAGATTTCGGAACCGAAATCGTTGAAATAGAGCTGCCTGCCGTCGTCACGGTCGATGTAGCGATCAATGTACCGCGACTTCCCCAAACCCGCGGCATCATGACAGCAAAAAAAATGCCCATCCAGGTCATGAACCTGGCCGCGCTCGGTACCTCGCATGCTGAAGTCGGAGGCGCTGGTCTGAAATCGAACATTATCGAATTCATCGCACCGGAAGCGCGGAAGACCGGGCGGAAATTCGAAGGGGATGCCGCAAAAATCGCAGCCGAGGTTGTCGGACTTCTGGTCAATGAAGCAAAGGTTCTGTAACGAAGAATATCCGTTACGATCATGATTGGACATTAACCGCATTCTTTATGAGGAAACAATATCATGGCAAAAGTTCTTGTAATCGCAGACATTAAACAAGGCGTACTTAAAAGCAGCACGGCGCAACTCTTATCCAAAGCCAAAGCCATCGGAGCACAAACCGCAGTTGTTGCGATCGGAAACAATATCAGCTTGTTAATTCCAAATCTGGTTGCCGCCGGCTCCGATACGCAATTTATCGCTGATGATCCCGGACTAGAGATGTTTTCAGCCGGCCCCTACGCATCCTGTATCGTGGATGCCGCCAAACAATTCGGCGCCGACCTGATCTGGTTTGGTTTTTCCGAAAGCGGCAAAGCCGTCGCACCCCGGGTTGCAGCCCGGCTGGATGTCGCCTGCGCAACCGATATTACCGATGTGAAACTTGAGGGCGATCAGATTGAAATTACCCGACCCGCCATCACGAACAAGGTGTTGCAGCGCGTCAAAGTCAACACGACGCAACTCGTAGCGGTTGTCAGAGCCGGCGCCTTCGAGGCTGCGGCCGGCATCACGGGAACCGAAAACGTTATCAGACTGACGACTCCGGCTGCTGATATGAAGGCCGTTATCCGGCAGATTGTATCGGAAGCCAGCGGTGAAATCGATCTTTCCGATGCCAACATCGTTGTCTCGGTAGGCCGGGGCGCCAAGGACCAGGCTGGTATTGCACTCGTAAAAGAGTTGGCTGACGATTTAAAAGCCGGCTTCGGATCAACCCGCGCCATGGTGGATGCCGGGTTCATCCCCCATTACAAGCAGGTCGGGCAGACCGGTAAAATTGTGGCTCCTACCCTGTACATGGCCATTGGTATTTCCGGCGCCATCCAGCATCTGGCGGGAATGAAAGGCTCGAAAGTGATTCTGGCAGTCAATAAAGACCCTGAAGCCCCCATCTTCAACGTGGCAGACTATGGTATCGTTGGAGACCTTTTCGAGGTGGTGCCGATTCTGCGCGAAGAGATTCAAAAAATTAGAAAAAATTAGACCGCCGAAACTGCTTTCGATTCACTTTTGGCATTTCCCATTCGGCAACTCACATGAAATAATCTCCCATATCATGGTATTTTCATTGATTGAATGGCATAACTTTTGTTGAAGAGGCATACAACGATGAATCCCCTTTTAATGTTTCTGGTACTCG
>CAYQKZ010000557.1:0-1992 GCA_964418135.1 uncultured Desulfobacterales bacterium | reverse complement strand
TGGCCTGGTCGGTTACAGTGCCATCCCCATTGTCGTGATATTTGTTGGTCATGGATGACTGGGCATCTTCACCCCGCACCGCTCGAACGCAATGCGCATTCGCTTTTAGGCTGTAGCCGTCGCTGATAGATTCGAAATCGATGGTTCTTGCACCCGTTGAATAGAAATAGGATGTGGCTGACCAGTACTTCGCTCCCACCGTATTGGGAAAAGACCCCGAATCGATCGTCGGCCCCGGAGACAATACGCTGTAATCGGCGATGTAAGCCAGCTCCTTGATGGTCGGCATCCGCCAGTCCGTGTAGCCGCCAAAACGCGCATCGTTCAACGATTTGATGAAATCCTCCGTATCCGTTCCGTTTCCGGGGGTTCCAGCATAGCCGCCATTGGTGGCTGAATTGCTGTCGTACCAGGTATAGGTGTTGTCCGCATCGTGAGGGTCATCGTAATTCTGAATTTCATCCTTGTTGGTTTTCATCTCCCAGATCAAACCGGTGATGTTGTCTTTCACCATTACCCAGGACGTGGCCGAATCGGGCAGCGCATTACCGTTTCCATCGAGCTTGGTGTAGAACATGAGATTGATGCTGTAATTGCCATCTTGACCGTAAAACCGCTGACCGGGCGATGGGCAGGTAATCACATCGCCTCCATCATTGTAGCATTTCGTCTGACCGGTATCCGGCACCGGCGCGGCCCATGCCATCACCGTAACCATGAGAATAATTGAACAGAAAGCGATTCCCCGGATTTTGTTCATGCCGTTTCTCCTTTTTGTTGAAGTCCGTTCGATCTGAATATGACCAATGCTGTTTTCCATATCAAATCGCGTGATATTTTCAAGCCAAACATATCAGCAAGTTGATTTCTCCGAAGATCGAAAACCTTACCGGATTGCAGAAATGCAGCGCCATGATGCGTCATTCCAATGAGGATGAATCCAAAAGAATCGATCCCCTGGCACCCGGCCGCGCACCGGTGGAAAAGACAAAGGATTGGGGGGGGCAAAAAGTTAAGATTACGAGCGTTGACAGTATATCAAAATGCAGAGACTCATCTTCCTTTGAAATTCGCTTCCCGCCGTTCTATAAACGACATGACCCCTTCGATCGCATCTTCACTTTTCATGATGGGCTTCAGATCCGGAACCAGTCGGGTCATGGCGGCGTTTTGTCCATCGACTGCGGCAATCCGTGCGGATTTGAGAGCCGCCATGACACCAAGGGGCGCCCGCCGGGAGATATCCGTGGCAATTTCGATAGCCCGATCCAGCGTTTTACCCGGTTCGGTCAGTTCCTGAATCAGCCCCAGCCGGTATGCCTCGGCACCGCTGATTTCATCGCCGGTCAGCAGATATCGCATGGCATTGCCCCAGCCGATCTCCTGAAACAGCCGTACAGTTCCACCTCCCACCGGATAGATACCACGCTTGACTTCGAGCAGGGCAATGCGCGCATCGGTCGAGGCCACACGAATATCCTGAGCCAGCAGCAGTTCGAATCCAATGGTAAAACAGATACCTTGAACGGCCATTACCACCGGTTTTCTGCACCGTTCAGCCGTGTCGATACCCAGCGGATGAATACAGCCATCCGGTATTGCCCACCGGCCGCTTTCAAACACTCCCGTCCACTTGTCGAGTTCCAACCCCGAGGTAAAATGCTTGCCATGGGCAAACAGAACGCCGCAGCGAAGTTCTGGATTTCTGTCCAGTTCGCCGTAAGCACGGGCCAGTTCTTCATACATCAGAAGATCGAAAGCATTTCGTTTTTCCGGTCGGTTCAGGCCCATCAGAAAAACGTGATCTCGGGTTTCCACTGTTATTCTTGTATAATCCATCGAATGATCCTTTGAGACAAAAATAAATATAAACCACGAAACACATGGAAAAGAATTCTTGAGTATCCTCTTTACAAAAAATCTTTTAGATCAGGGATTCAATTACGATATTTCGATTTTTTCGTAGACATCCGAAACAGCCAAGTGGCATTC
>CAYQKZ010000556.1:0-1996 GCA_964418135.1 uncultured Desulfobacterales bacterium | reverse complement strand
TCCACCGTCCCATGCGATCATTTTCCAGCCATTTGGGATTGGGGATTTTCAACTGGCTGATCAGAAAACTGTCTAAGGAATCGGGGATATCCTGAAGTAAAATTTCACGATGGAGGGTTATCGAAAGCGGTTTATCCGTCGGCATGGGAGAGCGATTACAGTCCGGCCCGTTTCTTGACGAGCAGAAGCCCCGGACTGTGGTGCAGGTACATCAGGGGGGAATCATATCCGGCATTTATGAAAAACATTTCCAGGTCGTCGAAGAGAATTTTTTTATCCGGCCAGGTAAACTCTTTTTCACGCTTTCTCAATGTTATCCATACGGATTCGGCATCCGGCCGCGCTGAAAACACCCGCTGCATGGCCGTGTCGCAAAGGAACATCTGGCAGACGATCGGCTTGATCTGCCATAAACAGCCGTGGGGCTTCAAATAAATGCATTTGGCGCCGATATTCGGTGTCTGAAGAACTTCGATGAGGGTGTGTCTTTCTTCTCGTGAAGCATACAGCGTATTGATGACAATATCCGCAAAAAATGCGATGATGCCTTCACGGGAGCAGCAGGTGCTGAGATTGCTTTGAAAACACGTTTGGGTGCAGGTGGATGCAAAATGGCGGTTCAGGAATGTATCCACTTCATCCCGAAATTCCAGATAGTTCCGGCTTGCGGATTTAAGAGCGCCGATCCGTTCGGAATCGAGTGAATCCAGATGATTGGCGGCAAGGGCTGCCGCCTCAAGATGCTCCTGCTGATAGGGGCTGATTGAAATCAATGGCTGCATTCACCGTGAATTCCATGTCCGGAACAGGTCAAGTCCATACTGAAATCGATCAGTTTACCCGCCTTGATCCGTTCCAGATTTTCAGACACATTGCCTTCGATACCACGGAACACTTTGATATCCGCGGATTGCAGTTTCTGAAGCGCTCCTTTCCCGATGCCGCCGACCACGATGGCATCGACCGGTGTTCCGTTGAGCGCATTCAGCGGAGAACACTGCCCGTGAACATGATCTCTGTCCGGATTGGTGACCGCCTCGAACTGGTTGGTTTCGGTATCGGCGACAATAAAGAATACGGCAGAGCCGAAATGGTTGAATAAAGGGCTGTTCAGGCCAAAATTCTGTTGGGTGGGAAAAGCTACTTTCATTGAGTCTCCTTTTTCATCAAAACGGTTTTCGGTTGGCAGGAACGGCGAAATGGGCATAAGAAGTCTGACGGATCTTCTGCTTTTTCGGGCATACGTTCCTGAACCCGTAGGATAAGACGATTTCATGAAAAATCAATGTTCTTTTCTATAGGAGTGCTTTTTTTGCAGCAATGTTGGGAAAATTCATAGCGAAAAAAACTGAAGACCGATATTGCCGCTGTTTTCGCATTGGACCGATTCGTATCCGTATGTCTGTTGACAAAAATACGATCCCGAATTATGGATGAATGAAACAGGAAGGTTCTTTCAGGAGACATATCCATGGAAATACAAGACAAGCAATTATCGGAATTTTTGATTGACGGAAATATCGATACCGTAAAAAAACTAACGCAGCAGGCTGTCGATGCCGGGTGTTCCGCCCGGGATATTCTGGAAAAGACACTGTTGCCCGGAATGGATATCGTGGGGCAGCGGTTCAAGGCCTGCGACATGTTCATCCCGGAAGTTCTGCGAAGCGCCAAGGCCATGCATGGCGCCATGTCCATTCTCAGGCCGCTTCTTATCGCAAGTGGCGTTCCCATGATCGGAACGTTGGTTATCGGAACCGTTCAGGGAGATCTTCACGATATTGGAAAAAATCTGGTGGCCATGTTGTTTGAAGGTGCCGGATTCAAAGTGGTGGATCTCGGAGCAGATGTCAAGCCCGAGGTATTTGTTCAGGCGATTGTGGATCATCAGGCCACTGTCGTGGGACTGTCCGCACTCTTGACCACCACCATGCCGCGCATGGTTGAAGTCATTCAGGCCATCACCGCCGCTGGACTGCGCAACACAGTCAAAATC
>CAYQKZ010000555.1:0-2002 GCA_964418135.1 uncultured Desulfobacterales bacterium | reverse complement strand
GGTCCGCGCAGCTACCAGACCCGAGTACGTCACTGTCCGCTATATTGTGCCTATCACCAACAACAAGCAGGCTGTCGGCTATGATATCAATTCCGAATCGATCCGCCGTGCCGCCATCGAACAGGCCCGGAAATCGAACAGCATGGCTGTGACCGCCCCCATCCAGTTGGTGCAGGAACAGAAAAAGCGGGTCGGGCTCCTGGCGCTCTTGCCGGTCACCAATGCAGTCACGGCCGGCGCCGACAACCCGTTACGGCTGTTCGGCTTTGCCGTGGCAGTGATCAAGATTGATGAGACGATAGACATCGCAACCCGAGACTTCATACCGGCCGGGCTGGTTTTTCAACTGACCGATATGCGGGCGCCCGACGGCAGGGGCATGCTCTATCGATCCAATGTTCAGGGCGCAGATGATGTGATATCGGCGCATCCTGCCGAGTGGGAAACCGGCCTGCGCATGGGCGATCGTGACTGGCGGCTATCGGTTTACACCACTGCCGGTTACCAGCAGCAACACCGGCCATGGATGGCCTGGATTGTGGGTGTTGCGGGGCTTTTGTTCGTGGCTCTGCTCCAAATCCTGATGTTGGGAATGACAGGTCGAACGGCTGTGATTCTGCGCAAGAACAAAGAAATCCAGGATATGGCCAGAACACTGGAAATGAAAGTGGATGTACGGACCGCCGAGCTCAATGAAAGCATGCTGGTGTTACGACAGGTCACCGACCGATTGATGCTGGCTGTTCGGGCAGGGGGTGTCGGCATCTGGGATTATGATATCGTCAACAACAGACTCGTATGGGATGAACAGATGTTTTGCCTCTATGGCATCCTGCCGGATCAGTTCTGCGGAGTTTACGAAGAATGGTCGACGGATGTCCACCCGGAAGACCGGCAGCGATTCGATTCTGAAATCCAGCTTGCTCTGGCGGGTGAAAAGGATTTTGATACCGGGTTCCGTATCGTCCACCCGGATGGAACCATCCGAAACATCCGGGCGCTGGCTCTGGTTCAACGTGAAGACTCCGGCCAACCCTTGCACATGATCGGCACCAATTGGGATGTCACCGCTCAGATTCAGACTGAAGAAGCCTTGCGTCAGGCCAATGAAACGCTCGAACATCGGATTCAGAAGCGGACCCGGGAACTGGAGACTCTCCACTCGCAGATGGCTATTCAGGAAAAGATGGCCTCAGTCGGACAACTGGCAGCGGGTATTGCCCACGAGCTGAACAATCCCCTCAATTTCGTTTCCTTGAATTTTATCACGCTGGCTGAATATTTCGAGGATATTGTCGAGGTACTCCAAGCCTATCAAAAACTGGCTGTCGCCATAGACCACGCGCTTCCATCCCTGCCGGAATCCAAAGTGGTTCATGACAAAGAAATTGAACTGCATCTCGATTTTATCCTGAACGACACACCGGAACTTTTCAAGGAATCCCGCCGTGGCTTCGAACGTATCGCCCGGATCGTTCAGAGCATGCGCGATTTCTCTCATGTGGATCGAACCGGAGAATTCACGAAATTCAATATCAATACCGGCATTGAAGATACTCTGGTGATTGCCAGAAACGAATACAAGTATATTGCCGATGTCACGATGGATCTGGGAGACCTGCCGGAGATCCGTTGTCTGCCTGAACAACTCAACCAGGTATTCCTCAATCTGATCGTCAACGGCGCCCAGGCCATTAGATCGCTGAGTCGCTCGGAAAGGGGACAGATCACCATCCGAACCTGGCAGGATGAATCCAATGTTTACTGCGATATTGCAGACAATGGCCCCGGGGTGCCAATCGATATCCGGAACCGGATATTCGAGCCTTTTTTTACCACCAAACCGCCCGGCCGAGGTACGGGGCTGGGGTTGAGCATCTGCTATGATATCATTGTGGAAAAACATCAAGGGGCCTTGTCTGTGCATTGTCCTGAATCCGGCGGAACGATTTTTTCGATCCGCATTTCCAAAAACCTGTAACCCCAACACCCACCCGTTATC
>CAYQKZ010000554.1:0-2012 GCA_964418135.1 uncultured Desulfobacterales bacterium | reverse complement strand
TTTTTTCCATTTTTTTGATCAAACCCGCAGCATTCTGCCTGATGGATGAAATCGATGCCCCTCTGGATGAATCGAACGTCTTCCGGTTCAACGAACTCCTGAAGATGATCGGTCAGAACTCCCAGATCGTGATGATCACCCATAACAAGCACAGCATGTCGTTTGCGGATACACTGCTGGGCATCACCATGGAAAAGAAGGGGGTGTCCAAGGTGGTTTCGGTGAATCTCGAGAAAGAGGAGGCAGGTTGCAGGGGGCAGGTTGCAGGATGAAAACCTCTGCCCCTTTTTTATCGAAACCGAGAAACCAGGCGGTCGATGCCGGTCACGAAGTCATTCGGCCGGGTCAGCAGACTGATGACCAGGCAGTCGTCCGCATCGAAATCGTAGAAATAGCCGGGATGCACCAGAACATGATCGGTTTCGAGAAGCCGGCAGACCATGACTTCATCGGAAATGCCGTTCTGCATGGCCAGGACGGCGGCCCATCCGCCTTGTCGGGGCAGCATTCGGCCAGTTGTGAGCCGATCGCAGGCGGTCTTCAGAAATATCTCATTGGTTTGGATTCTGTTCAGAACCTGATGCTGAAAAAACTCCCGTTGCGCCATCAGGGCGGCAAGTGCGGTCTGAACCGGGGTGGATGCCGACAGATAGGTGTCGGAAATCAGTTCCAAATGGCGGCAGGCCGTTTCGCAAAGGGATGGCGGTCCGCTGGCCTGTATCCATCCGAGTTTAAGTTGGGGCAGGCCCAGCACTTTTGAGATTCCGGACAGTGTGAAGGTCAGGACATCCGGGTTTCCCGCGGTGGTCATCCGGGCAGCGGGATGTTGCGCCGAAACATAGTCCAGAAAAACCTCGTCCACGATCAGCGCCAGTTCATGATCCCGGCACCATCGGCAGAGTTCGTCGAATTCATCGGGCCGGACATAGGAGCCCGTGGGGTTGTTGGGATTCACCAGAATGACGGCCCGGGTTCGGGGGGTGGTCAGCGACCGGATATCCGCCGGGTCGATCCACCATCCGGTGTCTGGTCGGCAGTGCATCCGGTAGCTTTCCAGGTGAACGGATTCGAGATCGGCCAGAAAATCGAAAAGTGGATAACTGGGGTGGGGAACCAGCACCACGTCTCCGGGATCGCAGAGCAGCTTGAAGAGGATTGCGTAGGATTCGCTGGTACTGGCTGTCAAAAAAACTGTTTCCGGATCGATGTCTTTGCCGTGACAGTGGTAATAGTCCACGATTGCCTGCCGGGTTGAAATCAGTCCCCGCGGGTTTGGATGATATTCCAGGATAGAAGGATGCGAAACTGCTCTGCAAACCGCCCCTGCATCCACATTGAAGCCGACTGCGGTCGGATTGGTTCCGGTCAAATCCGTCAGATGAACTCCGGAATGCTTCAAATCGTCGATCAGGCAGGTGATGCGATTGATGGACGGGTTCCAGTTCAGTCGGGTCGAGAACATGAGCTTCCGATTGGTGCGGGTGCTGTCGATTCCAGCATGAAGACAGATCGTTCGGCATCGATGAAAGGAAGGGTATAAGAAATGATCCGGCTGCGAAAATCGCCGTGCAGGCGGCACACCACTTCCTCGGCCGCTGCCGGCTCACGGGAGTCGATCCGGCCTTTCATGGCCAGCAACCTTCCGGATGGCGCAAGCAATGGAACCGCCGTTTCGATAAAACGCGCCAGATCCGTAAAGGCCCGGCAGATGATCACCGAAAAGGCATGCCGGAAAGCGGGCTCTTTCGCAAGTGCTTCGACCCGGATTTGCCGAGCGACAATATCGACCAGCCCCAGTTTTCGGATGACATACTGCTGAAAACTGTTTTTTTTCCGGGATGCATCGATCAGGGTCACCGACAGAGACGGCATGACGATCTTAAGCGGAATTCCCGGAAAACCGCCGCCGGAGCCGACATCCAGTACGGATGCCTCCGGATGAATCCACCGGGTGACAGCCAGCGAATCCACAACATGTTTGACGGCGGCTTCCAGGGGATCGGTAATGGCCG
>CAYQKZ010000553.1:0-2018 GCA_964418135.1 uncultured Desulfobacterales bacterium | reverse complement strand
CATCAGATCGGTCTGTCCACCCCACTGGCCAGTCTGGCTCTCATGGACCATGGCAACCCCGTTAACGGTCTGGGAGGCACCATCCTCATTCGATCCGAACGGAAAGACATGACCCGACTGTCGGATCTCAAGGGAAAACGAATTGCGGCCGTCGATACCCGTTCTCTTGGGGAGTTTCAGGCCCAGGCATACGAGTTACACAAGGCCGATATCGATCTGCCCGAGGATGTCACGCTCTTCATTACCGGTCTGCCCCAGGAAAGTTTACTCGACACATTGCTGGAAGGACGGGCGGATGCCATTTTTGTTCGAACAGGACAGTTGGAAACATGGCAGCATGAAGGACGGATATCCTCCGAAGCACTGACCGTACTCAATGCAAAACAGCTCACCGGCTATCCCTATGCCGTATCTACCACCCTCTACCCGGAGTGGCCGGTGGCCGCCATGCCGCAGATCGACGAACAGACGGCCAAACGGTTGACCGCCGCGATGCTTCAAATACCTGAAAATCATGATGTAAACCAGACTTTGGGCGTTTACGGTTTTACCCTTCCCTATGACTACGAACCGGTTCGTGAACTGGCTCATCATCTTCT
The DNA here is from genome assembly GCA_964418135.1 of uncultured Desulfobacterales bacterium. Taxonomy (GTDB): domain Bacteria; phylum Desulfobacterota; class Desulfobacteria; order Desulfobacterales; family Desulfatirhabdiaceae; genus RAAP-1. The sequence goes on along the minus strand of CAYQKZ010000553.1, from coordinate 1,419 downwards.
TCTCCCGCCTTTCGATCAAAGACCGCCCATCCATTTTTTGGACATCTGGGAAAATTACCGATGGACGATCGTTTCTGTGGTCATATTTACGGCAATCGTTGTTCTGCTTTTGATACGAACATTTGTTTACGCATCCAATCTGAACAAGGCGAAGCTGGAAACCATCCGCAATGTGGAATGGCTCGATCAGGAGAGAATCCGGCTGCGCACCCTGCTGAAAACCATACCCGATATTGTGTGGCTGAAAGACCCCCAGGGGGTTTATCTGTTCTGCAACCCGAACTTCGAACCCCTGTGCGCCACCACGGAAGAGTATATCATCGGCAAAACCGATTATGATTTCTTCGACAAGCAACTGGGCGATTATTATCGAGAAAAAGACCGATTGGCCATCCAGGCAGGAAAACCCACAGCCTACGAAGAACAGATGACTTACAAAGACGGCAGCTACACAGGTTTGTTTCTAACCACCAAGACACCGATGTGGGGCGCAGACGGCAGGATGATCGGCGTACTGGGGGTTGCACGCGATATCACCGAAAAGGCCCGTTCGGAAAAAGAGCTGGAAAATTACCGCAAACATTTGGAGAATCTTGTAGCCGACCGAACCGAAAAGCTCAACGAAGCCAACACCCAATTAAAAATCAGTCAGGAACGCTATGAACTGGCACTGAATGCCACCAATGATGGACTTTGGGACTGGAACATCCAGACCAACACCAGTTACTGCAGCCCGGCATATTTCAGGATGCTCGGATATGAACCCGGTGAATTGAGTGAAGATATCCAGGATCTTTTCATCGACCTGATTCATCCGGAAGACCGGAACAGCCTGCTTGCCACCGCAAAACATCTGCTCGAAACCGAAGGCGGTTATGAGATCGAGTTCCGCCTGCGAACCAAGGAAGGCGGATATAAATGGATTCTCAGCCGGGGAAAGGCTGTGGCATGGGATCAAGCCGGCCGCCCCAGTCGAGCCGTCGGCACGCATACAGATTTGACAGCACGTAAAGAGATGGAACTCGAACTCATACGGGCCAAAGAGCAGGCGGAATCCGCCATGCGGGCCAAGTCTGAATTCATCGCCAACATGAGCCATGAAATCCGCACCCCGATGAATGCCATCATCGGTTTTTCCTATCTGATCAAAAGCGATCCCCTCACTCCCAGACAGCTCGACCAACTCACCAAGATGTCCAATGCGGCTCAGCATCTGTTGCAGATCATCAATGCCATTCTGGATTTTTCAAAAATCGAGGCGAGAAAAATGACACTCGATATTCGTGATTTCGAACCGGCACGGGTGATCGACAAGGTGTGCAGCATCGTTTCGGAAAAAGTCACCAATAAGAATCTGGAACTGCTGGTCGATATGGACCATGTTCATCTGATGCTGCGCGGTGATGATCTGCGCCTCGG
>CAYQKZ010000552.1:0-2021 GCA_964418135.1 uncultured Desulfobacterales bacterium | reverse complement strand
GTCATCGAAGAATACTGGAGTATTACCGCCAGTCTGGAAGGCAGCAAACCGCCGGTGTTTTCGGCCAGGCTGGTCAAACACAATGGCGAAAAGATCAAGATTCCGGATGAATCCAATGCCCTGCGCATCCGGGACGAACTGGCCCCTGAGCGATTCGTGATAGACAACATTGTCAATAAAACCACCAAGCGCAATCCGCTGCCGCCTTTCATCACGAGCAAGCTTCAGCAGGAAGCCATCCGGAAACTGCGGTTTTCGGCTAAAAAAACCATGTCCATCGCGCAGGAACTCTATGAAGGGATTGAACTGGGGTCCGGTGGGCCGGTCGGTTTGATCACCTATATGCGAACGGATTCCACGCGTATTTCCGAAGAAGCTGCCCTCGAAGCCATGACGCTGATTCAGGAGCGGTTCGGCAAGGATTACGCCCTATCAAAACCGCGTTATTTCAAGAATTCAAAAAAAGTGCAGGATGCTCATGAAGCCATTCGTCCGGCATCGGTTTTTGTAACCCCCGAACAGACCGCTCCATTTCTTTCCAAAGATCAGCAGGCCCTGTATACACTTATCTGGAAACGGTTTGTGGCTTCCCAGATGACCGAAGCACTGATAGACAGCTCCACCATTACCATTCAGGCCGGGGCTTATCAGTTGATCGCTACGGGATCGGTCATTAAATTTCCGGGTTTTATGGCATTGTATCTGTCCGCCGACGATGAAGCGGAAAACGCGTCGGACCCGGCCAAAACCCGGCTGCCGAACCTTACCAAAGGTGAAATCCTGACGTTGAAAGAGCTGCTGCCCAAGCAGCATTTTACGCAGCCGCCTCCCCGGTTTTCCGAAGCTTCTCTGGTCAAGGCCCTGGAAGAAAACGGTATCGGCCGGCCCAGTACGTATGCGGCGATCCTGTCTACCATTCGCGGAAAGGCTTATGTCGAGCTGGAAAAAGGGTTTTTCGTTCCCAGTGAGCTGGGATTTATTGTAAACGACCTGATCGTCGCCAGCTTTCCGGAAGTTTTCGATATTGAATTTACGGCAAAAATGGAAGATAACCTGGACCAGATCGAAACTGCCGAAGCAGCACCTCTCGATATCCTGACGCGGTTTTACGAGCCGTTTAAACAGAGGCTTGACACTGCCGCCACCCAGATGATCAGTATGAAAGGTGTTGGCCGGTTGACGGATCTGGACTGCCCGCTTTGTAAAACCCGAAAACTTCATATTAAAATGGGAAAAAACGGGCATTTTCTGGCATGCAGCGGATACCCGGACTGTAAATTCACGAGCAATTATGCCCGTGACGAAAAAGGCCGAATTCAAACGATCGAGCCCCCTCCGGAAACTTCCACCGATCAGGTCTGCGGAAAATGCGGACAGTTCATGGTCATGCGTCAGGGTAAATTCGGCCCTTTTCTGGCCTGCAGCGGATATCCGGATTGTAAGAACACGCAGTCCCTGACAGCGGCCGGGTCCCCTCAGAGTACCGGTGTTGCCTGTCCAGAGCCGGGATGCACCGGCATGCTGGTGCAGAAAATGTCCAAACGCGGAAAGGTGTTTTACGGGTGCAACCGTTATCCGGACTGCACGTTCGCAACCTGGGACAAGCCGGTGAACCAGGTATGCCCGCTCTGTCAAGCGAAGTTTCTGGTTGAAAAAATGTCGAAAAAAGAGGGTGTGTATCTGGCATGCCGGAACGAGGATTGTGGGTATAAAGTTAATGAGCCGGGAGCGGGGGACAGAGGGTAGGGTGGGTCTAAAGTTAAGATTATGACCGTCGCCCATAGCGGTGCGTTGTGTACTCGAAGCCATTTCAGCCGGTCTGTATGAAGGGCTCGATGCTGGGTTGGATGTGGAAGCCCAGGGAAGTGCAACAGTCCGTGCCAGTGAAGACTGCAAGGAAGGCTTTGCCGTATTTCTGGAAAAGCGAAAACCCGTATTTTCAGGAAGATGAATGGCATTTTTACAGATATACTATGAATCGTTACAATCTGCGTTTGCATCAAACTCCCTCCCCCAGCGGG
>CAYQKZ010000551.1:0-2025 GCA_964418135.1 uncultured Desulfobacterales bacterium | reverse complement strand
ATACGCGATCCACAAAGGAGCTGCAATAATGACAGAAAAAATCAGCATTCTGTTGGTGGATGACAAGCCGCGGAACCTGATAGCACTGGAGGCCTCGCTCACCTGTCCGGAATACAATCTGGTACTGGCCGATTCGGGAAAAGCGGCTCTCAGGTGCCTGCTTCAGCAGGATTTCGCCATGATCCTCATGGACATTCAGATGCCGGACATGGATGGTTACGAAACGGCCCGGCATATCCAGTCATCGGAAAAAACACGGTGCATCCCCATTATTTTCATGTCGGCGGCACATCGGAGTTCAGAGGATATTGCCAGGGGGTATCGGTTGCAGGCTATCGACTATCTGATAAAGCCCGTCGATACGGGAATCTTGAAAGCCAAGATAGCGGTTCTGGCGGATCTGTTCCGAAAAACCCGTCAGATTCAGCAGCAGGTCCTCTTGCTGAAAAAATCCGAGGCGCGTCTGGAAGAAACCGTGCATCAGCGAACCATCGAGATGATAAACACCAACGCCAAACTCGCCAGGCAGTTGGATCGGATGGAGCTTCTGGTGGGTATTATCCGCACCATGGGGGAACGCCAGGATCTGGTCAGTATTTTCATGGCCGTGCTTCAGAACCTGGAGAGCGATGTTTCGATCGATTGGAGCATGATCCTGATCTGTACACCGGGGGAATCCCGGATGAAAATTGCGGCCATTGGAAATAAACGGAGGGATATTTCCGAATCTGCTGGATTGAAAACGGACGGAATGATATCATGCGACAGTTTCGGCGGAGCATGGCCGGCAGAGCATCCTTTATATTTTTCCACGGATAGCTCCCCGGAAAGACTCCCGCTGTTTTTGCGCCTGTCTGAATTCGGGCTGACTTACATCCTGGCCCTGCCCATGGTGGTGGGTAACGATCTGGAAGGTATCCTGCTGGTCGGCAGGCTGCATGCCGGATTTGAAAGCGGAGAGATCGAGTTTCTGCGCCATACCGCTGCTCACCTGGCCACGGCCATTCGTCAGAGACAACTGTATGCCGAGGTAAAAGACGCCTATGAGGCGCTGCAAAGTTCCTTGAAGAGCGCGCTTCAGCAGGAGCGGCTGCGGGCCATGGGGCAGATGGCCTCCGGGATCGCTCATGACATCAACAATTCGCTGGGGCCGATCACCGTTTACAGCAGTATGCTTCTTGAGCGGGAAGTTGGGCTGAGTCCACAGGGCCGCCGGTTTATAGAGACCATTCAAGCTTCGGCTGACGACATCGAACATACGGTTGGCCGAATGCGTCAGTTTTACCGTAAACCCGAGGATAATGCGGCGATGCAGCCCGTTGAGCTGAACCGGATTTGCGAACAGGTCATCGATCTGACCCGGCCGCGATGGAAAAACATTCCGGAACAAAAAGGAATCGTGATCGATATCCAGACTGACTTTCAAGCCGATCTGCCGGCGATTGCAGGCATCGACAGTGAACTGCGGGAGGCCCTGACCAATCTCGTGTTCAATGCCGTGGATGCCATGCCACATGGAGGGGTGATGCGAATTGCCACCGGCTGTGTAAACCACCATGTTTTTCTGGAAATCACAGATAGCGGATGCGGTATGGACGAGGCCACAATAGCTCGTTGTCTGGAGCCGTTTTTCACCACCAAGCAGGGGCAGGGGACCGGCTTGGGACTATCCATGGTGCATGGCATCCTGGAACGGCACAATGGCAAACTCCAGATCGACAGTACATCTGAAAAGGGAACCACCATCATGCTGCAGTTTCCCATCTTGCAGGACCAGCAAGCCCCATCCCGGCCGGCCCCTCTCATACAGACTGTTTCAGACCTCCATATCCTGTGCATCGACGATGAGGCGCGTATTCGGGTGGCGATGGCGGATATTCTGGAAGCGGACGGTCACCGGGTGACCTTGGCGGATGACGGACGGCAGGGCATCGCTCAGTTTCGGGAATCACTGGAAACCGGTCACCCCTTCGATGTGGTTTTTACCGATCTAGGCATGCCCCACATGGATGGCCGTATGGTGGC
>CAYQKZ010000550.1:0-2039 GCA_964418135.1 uncultured Desulfobacterales bacterium | reverse complement strand
CGCCTTCGGGCCCCAGATCGATGATGACATCGGATGCCAGAATGATGTCCAGATTATGTTCGATGACCACCACCGTATTGTTGTGATCCACCAAGGACTGAAGCACCTGAATCAGCCGATCGACATCCGCCGGATGCAGCCCCGTGGACGGCTCATCCAGAACATACACGGTATGATCGGCAGAGGCCTTGACCAGTTGATGGGCCAGTTTGATGCGCTGGGCCTCCCCGCCGGAAAGGGTGGGGCTCGGCTGCCCGAGGCGCAGATATCCCAGACCGATATCGCAGACCAAGGATAGCGCCCGACGGATAACCGGTACCGGTGTAAAAAACGCCAACGCTTCCTGAAAAGTCATTTCCAGCACTTCGGAAATGGTTTTGCCTTTGTAGACAGTGGTCAAGGTTTCTGAATTAAATCGTTTTCCCCCGCAGACATCGCAGGGAACATAAACATCCGGCAGAAAACTCATTTCGATTTTGTTGTGTCCCTGCCCTTTGCAGGCGGGGCACCGGCCTTCTTCAACATTGAAGGAAAATCTTCCGGGAAGATATCCCTGGGCCCGGGCGGCTGGCGTCATGGCAAACAACTGGCGGATATCGGAATAAAACCCCACATAGGATGCCGGCACCGACCGAGGCGTTTTTCCGATGGGGCTGTGATCGACCTCCAGGATTCGCTTCACTTTCTCCCACCCGGAAATGCTGCCACAAATATTTTCCGGAACCGGGCGGCCATCCAGTCCGCAGCGGATGGCTGGAAACAGAGATCCCTTCACCAGTGTGGATTTTCCGGAACCCGAAACCCCGGTGACGGCAATCAGGGTGTTCAACGGAAATGCGACACCAATGGACTTGAGATTGTTCAGAATAGCACCCTGAATTTCGATCTGCGGCATATCCCGAAATGGTCTCTGACGGCTTGTCATAGAGCGGAACGTTTGCCGCAGATATCTTCCGGTCACCGAGGCGTTGGCGTTCTGGATCGTCTCCTGTGTGCCTGACGCCACGACCCATCCGCCGTCCTGGCCGGCACCAGGCCCGAGATCGATCAGGCTGTCGGCCTGGCGAATGGTTTCTTCGTCATGTTCCACCACCAGCACTGTGTTTCCCCGATCCCGCAGGGTTTTCAGAGCATGGATCAGAATGCCGCTATCCCGTGGGTGAAGCCCGATGGTCGGCTCGTCCAGAATGTAGAGGATACCGGTCAGATTGGAACCGAGCTGGGCCGCCAGTCGCACCCGCTGGGCCTCTCCCCCCGACAGGGTGTCTCCGCTTCTTCCCAGGGAAAGATAGGATAGCCCTAACCGATTGAGAAGGGACAGTCTGGACAGAATTTCGGAAATGACCGGCTCGGCAATGGGCTTTTCCGCATCCCCGAACGAAAAATCCCGGATCATCCGATCGAGCTGTTCAGCGGTTGCCTGCATCAATTCCCATATCGTGAAGCCGCCGATACGAACGGACAGCGCCAGCGGCTTCAACCGGCTTCCAAGACACTCCGAACAGATGCAGTGTTGACCGCCTTCCGGCGATTCGATCTGTCCAAGCCCGCCACAAGCCGTACAGGCTCCCTGGGGACTGTTGAAGGAAAACAACCGAGGATCCAGAGGCTCCAACCCGACCCCGCAGGTCGGACACACCCCTTTCAAACTGAACACGGTTTCTCTTCCGGAGTCTTCAACCACCGTAAAACTGCTGTTCTCTTCAGACAGCGCCGCATCCAGCAAAGATGAAAGCAAATCAGCCTTCAACCCGCCGGCAGACCACCGGCCGGTTTCCAGCTCGATCGTATGCTCCCGATAGCGGCTGAGCGCCATACCGGGGATAATTTCCGTCCATTCTCCATCGATTTTGGCCCGGGTGATTCCGCTTTTCAGCGCTTTGGACAATACATCCTTGTGAAACCCTTTCCGGCCGCTCACCTTTGGTGTCAGGATAGCGGCGGACAGACCGGCATACCGCCGCAGCATATCTTCAAAAATGGCCTGCCGGGTCTGGGTGACCAGTCTCTTGTCGCATCCCGGACAGTGGCGGTCTCCC
>CAYQKZ010000549.1:0-2043 GCA_964418135.1 uncultured Desulfobacterales bacterium | reverse complement strand
CTCTCAGACTTTATTAAAAATGTCTGCAAAGGGGTTGTTGAACGGAGCCGGTTTTTCCCGTGAAGGACGTCGTGCCCCTTTTTGGGTAGCCGGTTGTTGCGCAGTCGCTGAAACGGGCCGCCGGGAAATTGCTGCTGCTGCCGGCGCGGACTTCATGGAAAGCGAAATCCGTTTTCGGTCGAGATCCACGTCAAGTACGGTTACCTGTACTTTCTGGGTAACCTTGACCACATCCAGGGGATTTTTGATAAACCTGTCGGACAGTTCACTGACATGAACCAGGCCGTCCTGATGGACACCGATATCCACAAACGCACCAAATGCCGTGACATTGGTGACAATTCCAGCCAGTTTCATGCCAATGCGAAGATCTTCCATTTTTTCAACGCCACTGGTAAACGCGGTTTCGAACGGCTCCCTCGGATCCCGACCAGGCTTGGCCAGTTCATTCATGATATCTTTCAGGGTAGGCAGTCCCACAGATTCGGAGACATACCGTGATATATCGATCCGGTTGCGAAGCTCAGGGGTTTTAATCAGATCCGTAACCGTACAGTCCATGTCTTTGGCCATGTCATCCACGATCGGGTAGCTTTCCGGATGAACAGCGCTGGCATCCAGAGGATTCTGTCCATCCCGGATTCTTAAAAACCCGGCTGCCTGTTCAAAGGCTTTTGGCCCCAGGCGTTTGACTTTTTTCAAGGACTGACGCGAATCGAACGGGCCGTTCTCATTTCGATGCAGAACGATGTTTTTGGCAAGCTGGGGGCCAAGCCCAGATACATAAGTCAGAAGCTGAGAGCTGGCCTGATTGACATCCACGCCCACATGGTTGACACAGTTGATTACCACATCATCGAGGGACTGTTTCAAGGCAGCTTGATCCACATCATGCTGATACTGACCGACGCCGATGGATTTGGGATCGATTTTGACCAGTTCAGAAAGCGGGTCCATCAGCCGTCGGGCGATAGACACCGCACCACGAACCGTCAAGTCCAGCTCGGGAAACTCTTCTCTGGCAACTTCCGAAGCCGAATAGATTGAAGCCCCACTTTCATTTACCATGATCACGGGAATCTGCTTGGGTAAGCCGACCGACCGGAGAAATGCTTCCGTCTCCCGTCCGGCTGTGCCGTTCCCGACAGCAATGGCTTCGATAGAGAACCGGCCGCACAATTCCGTGACCTTCGCGGAAGCCTGATGAGCCTGGCTCTCGGACAGGTGCGGATAAATAGTATCGTGGTAAATTAGTTTTCCCTGGCGGTCAAGGCATACCAGTTTGCATCCGGTTCGAAAACCCGGATCCAATCCCATGGTCTGTTTCGCACCCATGGGCGGTGCCAACAGCAATTGTTTGAGGTTGTCGGCAAAAATCCGGATGGCTTCGACATCAGCTCGCTCTTTGGTGGAAAGACGAATCTCAGTTTCCATAGACCGCGACAGAAGCCGTTTGTATCCGTCCTGAATCGCCAAACGAACCTGACCGGCATCCTCACCCACGCCAGTTACAAAAAGGCTTTCCAAAACCTGAATGGCATCGGGTTCGGACGGCATTACGGACAGATTCAACATATCCTCATTTTCCCCCCGCAGCATAGCCAAAATGCGATGCGAAGGGGCCAGAGGAACAGGCTCTTGCCAGTCGAAATAATCCTTATATTTGATACCTTCTGTCTCTTTGCCGGCGGCGACAAAGCAGATAAACATCCCTTTTTCGGCGAACAGTCGCCGCATACAGCCTCTGGCCTTGGGATCTTCGGCAATGCGTTCGGCCAGAATATCTCTGGCTCCAGAAAGGGCTTCTTCGGAACTGCATACCCCTATTTCCGAATCTACATAAGCAGTGGCCGCCAGAATCGGATCTATACCGCTCTGTTCCAGCAGAAGCAGGGCAAGGGGTTCAAGCCCTTTTTCACGGGCAATAGTTGCTTTTGTGCGCCGTTTTGGTTTGTAGGGCAGATAAATATCTTCCAGTTCAACCGGATCGTAACAGTTTTCGATTCTGTTTTTTAACTCAGGTGTGAGTTTTCCCTGTTCATC
>CAYQKZ010000548.1:0-2045 GCA_964418135.1 uncultured Desulfobacterales bacterium | reverse complement strand
TGCCAAAGCCTGAAAATCAGATACACCCCGGCAAAGAGCGCAAAGAAAAGCGCCACATCGGGCTGTTGCGAAAACATCAGTCCTACAAATCCACCCCACACGATTCCGCAGGGCCAAGTCGAAGCTCCTGCGCTCAGTATGGAGCAGATAAAAAAAAGGATGACGTACGGTTTCAGCCCATGTCCCGCATAAAGCAGAGTAAAGTTGCTGCCGAGCCAAAACGCCGTGAGAACACCGCACAGAACGGCCCACGGATTGAGCTTTCTGCCGAATCCTGCGAGAAATACAAGCGATGCCGCCAGACAAGCCAACCCGTACATTAAATTATTCCAGACGATTCCCGGCATAACCGCCAGCAACAACGTAGAGATTAAGATCGAAGAACTGAAGGGCTGTCCCAAAAGCGCGCCCGAACCCCAGCTCGCATACGTGGAACGTAATACATCCGAAACCGACTGACTGGATGAACTAACCGCCGCATCAGTGGTCATTAATACCGCAGAACCGGAAAGAAACTTCCAGAACAACGCCACCATAAGCAGAATCAAAAAAATGGCTGGCAGCCACAAGGATCGCCGTTCGAGTTTGCGCTGCATGGATTCCTTCCGACGGGTGTTATCCGTTCTGTTTTTTTCTGAGTTTTATATAGCGCATAGCCCACGGCACCATGCGGCGGGCGACGGCAAAGAGAATCGGCGGATAAGCGGTTACTCCCTGCCAAAAAGTTGCGCATGCCCGTGCCCATTTGCCAGTTACGATATACGCCATGGATAAATTGATCCGTGCACAGGCCAAACCTCGCGCACGCAACTTACGCTGCCCGGGTGTCAAGTCAGGTCTCCGGAAAAAGCTGTCGATGACATCGATACACGCATGATACACCTTTGTGATATCCTGAGCGTCTTCACTGCCCGAGTGCATGCGCCGTGCAGCCGCAGTAAAGCGAACATAATGCGTGGGAAAGTATTGCGCCAGCCGGAGGAACAAATCCAAATCCGCTGCAAGGCGGCGATTCTCATCCAGCATCTCGGATTGTTGTAAAGCGGATCTGCGAATGAGACTGGCCTGCGGCGCAATCAGATTGAAGTCCATCACACCCCGCAGTTGAGTGTCACCGGGTGCAAAATGCCTTGTGACAGCTCCCTGTTCATCAATCTCATCATAATCGCCATGTGCGATCCCTGCGTCTGGGCACGATTGCAACCCGGCCGCCAAATGACGTATTGCCCCAGGGTAATAGATATCGTCACCGGCCCACCAGGTTACAAATTCAGCGGAGGTGCGTTTCCATCCGCGATTAATGGCCGCCATCTGACCCAGCCCCGGCTCCACAATGACTTCGACAGGATAGTTCTTCAATATCTCAAGAGACCCGTCAGTAGAGCCGCCATCGTATACGATAATTTCCAGAGGCTGATAGTCTTGCGCAAGAAGCGAGTCCATGGATTCACGCAAGAAGCGCGCCTCGTTCAACAGGGGCACAACGACACAAACCCGGGGATTTGCTGAAGTCGCATTTAGCATGGTTCATTTCCTTTCAATCGATGAACACGTGTTTCCCGAAACCATTGAATGGTTTCACGGAGGCCCTCTTCCAGCGGTGTCATCCGGACATCGGGCAACAGTCGCTTCATTTTTACCGTGTTGAGACACTTGGACTGGGCTCCCACGTAGCGTGCGGTGTCAAAACGAATGGCACTGAAATCGTACCCGACGATCTCACAAATCGTCTGTGCAAAATGGCGAATAGTATATTCTTCGCCCGCACCGATGTTGATGAAGTCGTTTTGCGTTTGATCTGCTAAATGCAACATAATGCGGACGAAATCCCGCACATGCACCAGCTCACGTTTTTGATGGCCGTCTCCCCATAAAACAACGGGCTCTCCAAACTCTTTCCCTCGCATGATCTTGCGGATGAGATCAAAGATAAAGTGCATCTGCCGCCCATCGGTATGGTACCCGGGACCATAAAGTGTCGAGGGAACCAGGCAGAGGTAGTTTAACCCAAACTGTTTCTGCAGGGCCAAAAGACCGATGTATAG
>CAYQKZ010000547.1:0-2046 GCA_964418135.1 uncultured Desulfobacterales bacterium | reverse complement strand
ATCGTTGGTTCGATAAAACACTTGGCCGACAAAAAACTGGGCGATTTCCCGCCTTTATGGACAAACCGAAACACTTGGGGTATGATATTTCCAAAATTGGCACTGCGGAACAACCCCGCTTCACCTATAATCCAAAAAATCGAAGCCCATGAAAGATTATTATCAGATTTTGGGGATATCCAAAGACGCCCCTTCTCAGAAGATCAAGGCCGCCTACCGGGAAAAAGCCTTTCTATATCACCCGGACCGGTGTAAAGATCCGGCCGGCGCCGATCAGATGAAGGCTGTCAACGAGGCGTATGCTGTTTTGTCCAACCCGCAGAAGCGCAAGGAATACGACTTGATGCAGCATCAGTACGGGGATGCAGCATACGGACATTTTCGCAGATCTTATTCGGATCAGGACATTTTCAAGGGGTCCGACATCTCACAGATATTTGAAGAAATGGCCAAGGGCTTCGGTATCCGGGGCTTCGATGCCATTTTCAAGGAATACTACGGTCAGAACTATAAAACATTCGAACTCAAACGGCCGGGACTCAACGTCCATGGCTTTTTTTTCAGCGGAGTCTTTCCCATGCCTTTTCCCAAAATGCAATCCATCAAAGAGAAACTCGGCGGCTATTCTCGGCAATTGCTTCAGAAAACAGCCGCAACACAACCCAATAAAGGCGCCGACTATCACGATGTCATCCGGATCGATCCGTCGCTGGCGGAAACCGGCGGCCCGTTTGCCTATCATCTGCGGGTCCATGGCAGAAAACTGGTGGTCAAAATTCCCCCGGGAACACGGGAAGGCCAGAAAATCCGGCTGGCAGGGATGGGCGAAGAAGGCAAATACGGCATGCAGTCCGGCGATCTGTACCTGAAAGTCTCTTTCCAGAAATCCCTGTTTGAAAAAATCAAGGCCATGCTGCCTTTCAACATTGGAAAAAGCTGAGATCGGAGACTCCTGGGTGAGCATTTATTATGTGGACGGAAAATTCGTTCCATCCGATGAAGCGGTGATTCCGGTAACCGATCTGGCCGTATTGCGGGGGCTGGGCGCATTCGATTTCATGCGGACCTACCACGGCAGGCCGTTTTGTCTTCGGGCGCATCTGGAAAGGCTCGAAGCCTCCACCCGGAAAATCGGGCTGAAGTTTCCGTGGACGCAGGATTGGCTGGCGCAGCTCGTCATGGAAACACTGGGCCGCAATTCCCATCCGGAATCCAATATCCGGGTAATCGTCACTGGCGGATCCAGTCCGGATTTCATGAATCCCCAGGGAAAGCCTCGGCTGATCATCATGGTGTCTGCGCTTCCCGATATGCCGGCAGGGTGGTATCAGGACGGCATCCACGTCATCACCCACACGGCCGAAAGAGCCTTGGCCGGCGCCAAAAGCATCAACTATGTCCAGGCGTCCATAGCGCTTGAAGCCGCCCGTCAAAAAGGCGCCCAGGAAGCGGTTTATGTAATACCTCAAGGGCTGGTACTCGAAGGCACCACCTCCAATGTTTTTGCCATCAGTGCCGGCAGGCTGATCACCCCGGGAAGGGGAATCCTTCCCGGCATTACCCGGCAGGTCATTCTGGATCTGGCCCGATCCCATTTTTCGGTGCAGATTCGGGATATGTTTTTATCCGAGCTGCTCGAAGCCGATGAGGTGTTTATCTGCGGCACCAACAAAGGCATTGTTCCGGTCGTTCAAGTGGACGACATTCCGATCGGAGACGGAAAACCCGGCTCCGGCACCCGACTGCTGATTCGGGAGTTTCCGGGTTTTGTCCGGACCTACGATGCTCCGCGGCCAGTTCGATTTCTCTGTTCGGACTGCAGATGACAACCGCAAAGGTGTTCAAGAATCCTGTTCTTCAGCGTCGCAGTCTGCCGAAAGAACACAGAATGCCGGCGCCGCAAAGCAGGCAGAAACAGGCAAGCGCGGTGCGCATGGTCAGCAGAAAATCGGTCTGTGTGTCGAACGTTATTGCCTGGCCTTTCATGAAGATAGATGTCAGAACGGTGATGATCGTCATGCTGGTCATCATGCCCAAAGTCCGCAT
>CAYQKZ010000546.1:0-2050 GCA_964418135.1 uncultured Desulfobacterales bacterium | reverse complement strand
TACGGAATGGATGTTATCGAAGAGGGAATTGAAACCAACCCGATCAATTTCACCCGTTTTGCCGTGATCGCTGCTGCTCCCGGTCCCTGCAGAGACGCAGGAAAATCTTCCATTGTCTATTCGGTCGGCAACCAGCCTGGCTCACTTTACGAAACTCTCAAGATTTTTCAGGAGAATCATATCAACCTTGTCAAGCTGGAATCCCGTCCAATCCATGGCAGACCCTGGCAGTATATGTTTTATGCAGATCTGGAAGCCGATGTACGTTCAGCCGATTTTTCACCGATTCTTGAAGAGCTCAAATCCAAAACCGATTTTTTGAAGATTCTAGGCAGCTATAGCTTTCATGATAATGGTTTTGGAACAACCGCAGGAAGAATATAGACTTTTTTTCGGTCATTTTCGTGAATGCTATATTGATTTGGCTGGAGTGAAATGAGGAATTCCGGCTTTGTTTCACGTGAAACAGATGGATATCAACCGTTCAAAATATCGGAGGCCAATCACCGGTGAGATACTTTCAACGGTCATCTGTTGAAGATCACAATATCGCATGCCTTGAACAACCGAATAAAATTCAGATAGGATCCCATGGAATCACAGAAATATCCATTATGCTCTCAGCCACTTCCCGAATCGTTTTTCCAGTTTCAAAGGCTATTCCAGCAATTTCGGCAGCCCGGTCATAACCGATGATTGGCGACAACACGGTTGCCAGATACAGACTCTTTTCAATGTTTTGCCGACAGACAAGAGGATTGGCAAGAACACCGGATATGCATTTATCGGCAAACACATCTACGGATGCGGCAATCAAAGTTATGGACTGTAACAGATTATAGGCCATCACCGGCATCATGGCATTTAATTGAAAATGACCGCCCTGTCCACAGAAGGTAATCGCTGTATCGTTTCCAAAAACCTGAGCAGCAACCTGGACCACGACTTCAGGAATAACGGGATTGATTTTTCCAGGCATGATGGTGGAGCCAGGCTGAAGCTCAGGAAGACGAATCTCCCCGAGACCACAACGAGGTCCGGAAGCAAGCCAGCGAATGTCATTTGCGATTTTAACGAGACTGACACAGATAGTTTTTAAAACACCACTGGTTTCCACCACAGCATCCCTGGCAGATTGAACCTCAAAATGATTTTTTGCCTCGATAAAAGGTAAGCCCGTGTAATTGGCAATCCGGGAAATAACCCGTGCGGCAAAATTCGGATGTGCGTTGATTCCCGTACCGATTGCAGTTCCCCCCAATGCCAGTTCGTACAAACCGGACTGGACGGAAACAGCACGGCAAATTCCCAATTCCACCTGCCTTTCAAAACCAGAGAATTCCTGCCCCAGAGTCATCGGAACCGCATCCTGAAGATGCGTTCGACCCATCTTCGGAACGTCCTTAAACTCACGGGCCTTCAGAGAAAGAGACGTTTTCAACCGAACCAGCGCGGGAATAAGTCTATCGGTAATTTCCTGAAGAGCAGATATGTTCATGGCTGAGGGAAAAACATCGTTGGTGGATTGTCCGAGATTGACATGATCATTGGGGTGAACAGGAATTTTTCCACCCCGTAGGCCGGTAAGTATCTCATTGGCCCGTGATGCAATAACTTCATTAACATTAGCGTGAGTCGAAGTACCGGAACCGGTCTGAAACACATCGACCACAAAAGCCGAATCCAGTTTCCCGTGTACAATTTCCTGAGCAGATTCTATAATGGCGCTGGCGATCTTCAAATCAAGAATCCCCAAATCAGCATTAACCTCAGCGCTGCATTTCTTGATCAGCCCAATCGCACGAACCATCTGGATCGGCATCATGATGCCACTGATTCGAAAATTATCGACTGCTCGCTGTGTTGACGGCCCATAATAGGCGTCATTCGGAACCTGAACCTTTCCCATACTGTCTGATTCTTCTCTGAAAGACACAACCAAACCTCCTCACGTTAGTATCGACTTTCAGAAAATTCATTTCGCAAGGCAGCAGGGAGGCAATAGCCCTTCTTCGGCCATCCCAGACCGATAACGCCGCGAAATTATTTT
>CAYQKZ010000545.1:0-2050 GCA_964418135.1 uncultured Desulfobacterales bacterium | reverse complement strand
TCGGATACCGCTGCAGGGCTTCGATCTGGTCGAACGACAGCACCACCGGAATTTTCTGCCCGGCCAGCCGACACAGTTCCAGAACTATCTCCCGGGAACCGTCTTCCGGATTGTCGGTGTCGTCCGGCGGACGGATATCGAGCTGCGCATATCTGGATTCCGGCAGAGACTGCCCCTTGAGCCAGTCTATAACATCCTGGCGATAGTTCCGGCAGATCAGGTGGATGAGCGCCTGACAGAGATTCGGTGAAAGCCGGGATTCAGACTGAATGATGTGGGCCAGATGCTTCAATTCCTTATTGCTGATGGTCTCTTTTCGGGACAGGCGATACAGCCTTCGCAGAAAAATCAGCTCCAGTTGGGCTCGGTTTTTTCTGCCGGGTTTGAACAGGCTTTCGACAAAACTGCTGCGAATATGGCGCCAGATCCGATTGGGGCTGGTATGCAGGCGGACCGATCCGAAAATGTGGAGATTCGGCCGGGTGAGGGTATATTCCCGAAGACGGTGCAGAACATGTGTTTTTCCGCTTCCGGTTTCACCGTAGAGGAGTGCCGAGGAGCTGTGACCCTGGCTGCGGACCGTATTCATGGCTTCACAGCATATGCGGAAAGCGTTTGAATGGATTTCGGTGATATCGACTCCGCCGGACTGCCAGGGATCGGAGACGATTCGGTTTCGAAACGGATTGATCATCCGCGGAATCCTTCCCGCAGACCCACCACAACAAAATAATTGCCATGGCCGTCCGGGATCATCGTCTCTTTGGCCGCATCGTCCATCTGGGCCGGATGGGCATGTCTGTTCAGAAACACTTTTCCCTGTTTGGACAGCATCAGAACGGCTCGGTCAAAGGTGTTCTTGGATAAATCCAACGCCTGACGCAGTTCGGGTATCCAGACCGGCGCCTGCTGGGCCGCGCCTGGCTCGATATGGAGCATGGTCTGGATGATGCGATGCAAAACAGCTTCGGAGATTTCCGGCGCCGGTGTATCGGCCTGGGCCGGCGCCTTGCTTTCTGTTTCTGAAATCGATCCGGCCGGAAGAGACAGTGTGCTTTTGAATGCCGAGAACAACTGTTCTGCACCAATGCCAAATTTTTTCAGTTTGTTGCAGGTTTCATCGAATTCTTTTCGAACCTTGTTTGTATATACCGTTATATCCGGGGGATGGGCGGCATAGCGGGAATTTCTTTTTCTTCCCCAGGGCGGAATCTCGAATGCGGTTTTTTCTTTTATAAGGGTTTGCAGTATGGTATTGACGATGAAGTCCAGTCGGTTTTTGAAACAGGGAATTGCATTTTTTGTCAATCTTTTCATCAATTCGTTTTTTGTCAGATCCGAGCGGGAAAGGGCGGAGACGATCCTGATTTGAAAATAGGAAATTTCATCCTGATGCCAAAAACGCTCTTTCGGGCTGCCGGGCTTTCCCGGCCATCGGTGAAACGATCCGGCGGCTGCTTCCTGCTGCAGCAGTTTGGCCAGGGCCTGTTCTTTCAATTGATAGAGTCCGGGAATATCCTTGTGGATTTCTTTTGTGTTGAGCGGTCTGGCGGATCTTTCGATGATTTTTTTTACGATCGTCAGGAACTCGGCCTGAGAAAGATCGTCGGGATGTGTGTCGGGCATGTTCATAATATCCAGCAAGAGGTTGTTGGTAAAAAGGGAACAGGGTACAGGTATCAGGGGGCAGGGGGATAAACCCTGCTCGCTTTCCTTCAATCACCCTTGTCTGTCATTTGTCAATAAAAACATTTTAAGTTGAACGAAATATCGGAAAGGAGATGGGTATGTCGAAAAAAGTCGGGGTGTTGTTATCGGGTTGTGGCGTATTTGACGGAGCTGAGATTCATGAATCCGTTCTGACGCTGCTGTTTCTGGACAGAGCCGGGGCAGAGGTGGTGTGTATGGCGCCCAATGTGGATCAGGCTCATGTGATCAACCATCTCACCCATCAGGAAATGTCGGAGAAACGAAATGTTCTGGTGGAATCGGCACGGATTGCACGGGGAAATATCCAGGATGTCGCCCAGGTTAACGCCTCGGAGCTGGA
>CAYQKZ010000544.1:0-2052 GCA_964418135.1 uncultured Desulfobacterales bacterium | reverse complement strand
GTCTTTTGGCTAATAGATTGAGGGTCCCGCATTCTTACCTGTCCAGGTGCCCTGCGGAGCTTCAAGCCAGGAATTTGAATTATTGGATTGAACAGGAACGCAGCCAGAGGGACACCTTCTTTTGCCGGTTCGACGCAAATCAGCTTCGAGCAGTTTTTACCGAGCGATATACCGCTATCGACAATATGGAAGTGCTGACAAAAATACTCGAATCCGGATTTGACCCAGACGGTGAAATTCAATTCGCCCTTGATGACGAAATGATGCTGCTGAAAATGCCTGAATATGACCGAGGCTTTAATCTGATCGGTGACGACAAGATCGTCCCAGGCATATCCATCGCCAATTCAGAAGTCGGAATTCTCGCACTTTCTATTGAGGCATTTTATTATCGTTTGGTCTGTAGCAATGGGCTTATCGCCAAAACTGCCGTTGATGCCCTATAGCCTTCTGCAACGACGGAAAATATCAGCCTATACAGCCAATAAAGACCTTAGGTATTTGCGAGCCGCATTCAGCTTTGGCATTCGTAAAAAGTTCATCACCCATGATCCTACCGAGGGGCTCGATTTTTTTCCTGTCGATAAAAAGGTAAAATATGTTCCGCCCACTGAGG
The DNA here is from genome assembly GCA_964418135.1 of uncultured Desulfobacterales bacterium. Lineage (GTDB taxonomy): Bacteria > Desulfobacterota > Desulfobacteria > Desulfobacterales > Desulfatirhabdiaceae > RAAP-1. The sequence continues at coordinate 1,436 of CAYQKZ010000544.1, read as the reverse complement.
ATATTGACAAGGTGATCGCCGTCGCAGACAAGGATACCCAAGATTACCTCTCGGTCATTCGAGAGACTATGGCAAGGGTGAATGAAATCAACAGTCTTTTGTGGGAGGATATCAATCTGGAAGGCAGATACGTTATCCTGTACACCCGCAAAAAGACGGGCGGGCATCGCACAACACGGAAAGTCCCGATGACAAAGACGTTGTATGATGTGTTGAGGCAACGTTTTGAAAACCGTGATCCCGACAAGCCTTGGGTATTTTGGCATAGATACTGGAGCCGTAAAGAGAACAAGTTCTGTGAAGGAATATATGGTGACCGGAAAAAAGTGATGAAAAATCTCTGTGAAAAGGCAGGGGTTCGATATTTCCGGTTTCATCCTATCCGACATTCAGGGGCTTCAATCATGGATGGAAACAATGTGCCGATTGGAGCCATTCAGCGGATACTCGGTCATGAGAACCGAAAGACCACTGAAATATATCTTCACAGCATTGGCAATCTGGAACGTGATGCGATGGACGCTTTTGAGCGGGCCAGAGAAAAGTCACACACGGATTCTCACACAGAGAATTCTTAAAAGAAAAAAGGGTTAGAGAGATAACCTCTAACCCCTTCATCTTATTGTATTTTTTAAGTGCCGAGGGACGGAATCGAACCGCCCACACGGGGATTTTCAGTCTATTTTAGGCCATTTCCTAACATTTCCTACACTTTCCAAAAGCATAAATAACTTATTGACATTTCAAGTAATAATGATTTATATTCGTTCCTATAGTTTCCCTCATAATCCCCTTATTACAGGTTTAAAAGTTGGTATATAGTTGGTATAAAACCACACGGGGATTCACTCTAAATCCAAAAAGTTGGTATAAAAGTTGGTAAAGGTTGGTAACGATGAAAAAACCACAAAGAGTTGCTCCGGGAATCAGAATCAGGGAACATGACACTCGAAAACACGGAATCCGTTTTGATCGGTATTTTTCAGGTTATTTCAAAATCAACGGCAAGATGGTTGAACAATATTTAGGCTGGGCTTCTGAGGGCTGGACACTGGAAAAGGCGCAAACAACAATCAATGAGCTTAAACAGAATTACAAGACGGCTGTCGGGCCTGTGACCCTGAAGGAAAAGCGGGTTATTGAGGATGCGCGAAAGGCTTCCGAAGAACGAGAAAAAATTCAGATCGAAGCCGAAAATGTAACATTCAAATCCTTTTTTGAAAATGAATACCTGCCCATCCAGAAAACGCATAAGGGCCGGGACACCTGGATTAAAGAAGAGCAACACGGAACCAATTGGATTTTCCCTGTTGTCGGGAACATTCCGTTAAAAGATATTTCAAGTTTTCATATCGAGCGAATCAAGAAAAATCTGCTTGACGCTGGCAGATCACCGAGAATGATTCAATATTGTTTCGCCACAATCCGGCAGGTCT
>CAYQKZ010000543.1:0-2061 GCA_964418135.1 uncultured Desulfobacterales bacterium | reverse complement strand
CATCTTATTGATATTCAATCAGTTTTTGCTTTAATGCAGCAGAAACAGCTAATTGGCTTATTTGACCAGTCCACAGTTGTCTTTTGAAACTATATCCAGGATATCAGTAAATACCGCCAATGGCTGTGCACCGACAATTTTCTTGCTGTCATTAATGATATATGTCGGAACACCTGTCAGTTGAATTCTCAGACATTCTTGCCTGGCATCTTCCAGCCGATATTTATATCGACCATCGTTTAGTGCCTGCATCATATCGGAAGCATCAAGACCGCACCCGGTGGCAATACCACATAATATTTCGGCGTTTCCAATGTCCATGGTTTCGGTAAAATATGCATGAAATACCCGATCGTGAAACTGATCATGCTTACCCATATCACGGGCATATTCACTTGCTTCCAAAGATAATCTGGAGTTTGAAAGAAGGGTGAGATCAGAAAAAACGATTCCGAAATCCTTACCAGCTCGGCGAAGATTATTGAACATCCCGGAAATATCGTAACCTTTGAATCGTTCAGACAAAAGCACGCCTTCAGGAGGGGTTTCCGGATGGAGTTCATAGCCGATCCAGGTCTCGTGAATGTCATAAGTCTGTTTGAGTTTTTCGACAATGCCCTTGCCGATGTAGCAGAAGGGTCAAATATAATCGGAAAAAATCTTTATCTCTATTGGCATAAGTCCTCTTGAATTCGTTTTTCATCCATATGAATTGCGTCAAATGGGCATACATGAACGCAAAGTGAACATCCGACGCACTTTACTGGATCAATATATGGGCATATATCATCACTTATGATGGAAATCGCCTGATAACCACCATCCCTACAGGAAATGACACATTTTCCGCACAGTTTACATGTCTCTGGATCAATAATGGCGTAAGTTTTAAATGTAATATCTAACTGGTAAAAATGTTTGATGCGTTGCAATCCCTTACCCTGAAAATCGGCTACCGTTTCAAAACCATGTCTGTCCATGAACTCCAGCAACCCAGAAAGGAGTTCTTGAATCAATGGGTATCCCTTAAACATCACCGCCGTTGCCAATTGAACAGCGCCGACACCCAATAGAAGAAATTCAATTGCATCTTCAGCGGTCATACAGCCGCCACACCCCATGACGGGGATACCGGAACTGGAGACAAGCTCGTGAATACAACGAAGAGCAATGGGTTTAATTCCAGGACCGGAATAACCGCCAGAAGTAGAATAGCCGTTAACATTCACTTTTGGATTCAGTGTTGAAAGATCAAATCCCAGAAAAGATGGAACAGTGTTGATTGCACAGAAAGCATCCGCACCTGCTTTTGCCAGTTCTTCACCTATGAAAGCGATATCTGTGACGTTTGGGGTAAGCTTGGGAATGATGGGCAGAGTAATTCGATGGTCAGATTTTATATTTCGGACAATCTCGGATGCGATAATTTCATTCTGTCCAATGGCACATCCTTTACCCCTTTCCGGATAACCATTCGGACAGGAGAAATTTAGCTCAACCATATCCATTCCAGCCTCCTGACATCCCAGTGCAAGACGTTGCCATCCATCATAATCACGAGCATCTGCCATGATACTTCCGATGATCAGCCGGTCTGGAAACTTTTTTTTCAGGTTAACAACGCCTGAGAACCATTCATTAGGTGATAATTCGCTGAGCAGCTCAATGTTTTTAAATGCATATATCCGGTTTCCGATTTTGTTGATACCAAAACGATTGGAAAGATTCCGGACTGGTTCATCTATAAGGGTTTTAATAACGGCACCAGCCCAGCCTGCTTCAAAAGAGCGTTCGATCATGGCAGGCGTTGCAGTCGGTGGTGCAGATGCCAGAATGAACGGGTTGATCAGAGGTATCCCCATAAATTGCACATCAAATCGGTTCATATTCTCACTCGGTTGATAACCATCCAATTCTATTTATGCCAATATTGGTTACAAGATCGTCGATAATCAATGCCTGAGAAACACCGGATCATCTTCTTCTTTCAAGTCAGGCAACTTCGCCCGGAGCGGTTCATAATAAAATGCAGTTTTGCGCTCGTTTGTCAGATCATGAATT
>CAYQKZ010000542.1:0-2063 GCA_964418135.1 uncultured Desulfobacterales bacterium | reverse complement strand
GACGGAATTTCTCCAGCCCCAGCACCACCCCGTCGATAATGGCTTCCGGCTTGGCCGGACAGCCCGGCACATAGACATCGACGGGAATCACCTTGTCCACGCCGCCGACCACGTTATAGGCCTCCCGAAAAATACCGCCGGTCGAGCCGCAGGCGCCGATGGCCACCACCACTTTGGGATCGGGAATCTGATCATATAAATTGCGCAGCACCTGCTTGTTCCGGTGATTGACCGTACCAGTCACCAGAAAAATGTCCGCATGCATGGGATTGCCGGTATTGACGATCCCGAACCGTTCCAGATCGTAAATTGGCGTCAGGCAGGCCAGCACCTCGATATCACACCCGTTGCAACTGCCGCAATCGAAATGCAGCACCCAGGGCGAGAGGGTTCGGGCTTTGGTAAGAATTTTTTCGAACATGAGCGACAGCCTCCTATTGGATGATCGTTCATCCCCTCCCCCCAGAAGAACCTTTCATCGCCTCCCCTTAGCGGGGCGAGGCCGGGAGGGGGGCCGGAGCGTTCAACAGAAAGAGGAAATGAATGGTTCCCCCTATCGAACATACAACCAGACAAGATTGACCATGGACAGCGTAATGCCCATGCCCCAGCCGTATCCGAGCATCCAGCGCCAGTTCATGCGGGCGGAAACGTTGTCGATCCAGATTTCCAGGAAATAGGTGATGCCCACCAGAAGAACGGCTCCCATAGGATTCGTCGTCCAGAAAAGGGAACATATCCCCAGAACCAGGACGGTTTCATACCAGTGGGCAATTTCCGTAAATGCCAGAACCGGTCCGGAATAATCCGTCAGCAATCCCTTGACAAGTTCCTGATGCGCATGGTGGGAGGTGGACAAATCGAAGGGCGACTTGCGGAGTTTGATGGTCAACACGAAATTCAGCACCACGAACAGAAACGGGAGTTTCAGCAGCAGCGGCTGTTTCAACGCATAGACGGATGATATCTTGAAGCTGCCCGTATGCAGGTAAATACCGACCACCACCAGGATCAACAGCGGTTCGTAGCAAAGAATCTGCAACAATTCCCGGTGCGCGCCGGCCTGACTGTAAGGGGATGTGGAGGAAAAAGCCCCCACGACCAGAAAAACCGCGCCCACGGCCTGAATGAAGAGAATCAGCAGCAGATCGGATTGCAGAAAAAACAGCACCAGCGATATGGAGGCTGCCGTCAGATAAGCATTGACACAGAATGCCTGCCACACGTTGACCACGCGTTTTTCCTTCCCGAAAAGCTTGATCACGTCATAAAACGGCTGAAGCAACGGCGGGCCGATGCGGGACTGAAAACGCGCCGTCAGAATCCGGTCGAAACCGGCGATCAAACCGCCCAGCAGCGGGCCGGCAGCCAGACCAACGACAATTAGAAGGACATCGCGTGTCATAGCGCACCTCCGACAATCAAGGTCAGCAGGATACCGGCCGCCAGGTTGATCCAGACGGTCAGCCTGGCCTCGCCGAAAATGTTGGACAGGTAATAATTGCCGGCTTCGGCCTTGACCAGCGTGTTCATGGGGCCGAGAAAAACGCGCGGCTCGGCGGTGTGAATACCGCTCATATACGGCGGGCAGATCCGCGCGTGGCTGGCGTTCCAGACAGCCCAGATGGATTGCAGAAACCCCAGAATGGCAACCAGCCCCAACGGCAGGACCGCAAAAACACCGTAGGTATTTTCCAGCACACCGTTTTTCAAGTGATATGGCGGCGAATACCCGAGATTCAATGCAGGGGTGAACAGCTCCCGATACAACCAGGGAACGGCCAGACTCATCATTCCGGCACCCGCACACAGCGACAGCAGGGCCGTCCACGTCAGGGCCGGCTGTTTTTCGAGATGGAAAACGCCGGCAAAGGGATCGCTCATCAGCGTGCCTGCCCATCGGGCCCAGTACATGGCGGTCAGAGCGCTTCCGACCGCCGCCAGGATGATGACGAAAACATGATTGGCCGCGGCTTCCATGGCCATCCACTTGCCAAGAAGCAGACCGAAGGGCGGCATGATCATCATCACAACCCCCATCACGGTGATGAGTGCAGTCAGGG
>CAYQKZ010000541.1:0-2092 GCA_964418135.1 uncultured Desulfobacterales bacterium | reverse complement strand
AATTACGGAATACGAAACTCAGATTAAACAATTGTATTTTGAAATCGGAAAGGAGGGCGCCAGGTTTTCTGAAGATGAAAGGCCTTTGGAATCCGATATCGTAAAAAAACTGATTTCCGATGTGAAGGAATACGAAAAAGAGATAGAACGACTGCATGGCCAGATCGCAGAGATCAAGGAAGACAAGGCCGCCGAGGCGCTACGGAAAAGTGAACAGAAAAAGACAGTCAGCCTTGCTAAATTAAAAGAAAAGGTCAAGAAAGACAAAGCCACGGACGAACAAATCAACCGGCTTGTCGATTCGGCAATCAAAAAAGCGATCAAGAACGGTGAATTCGAATCGCGCTCCGAGATGGAAATTTTCAGCAAAGTTGCCGGGGATTTCCTTGACAACGAAATGGAAATCAAATGTCTGGCGGCTGCTGAACTGGGAAAAATCGGCAACCATGCCGCTGTGCCCATTCTTTTGGAAGCTGCCAAGTTTGAAAGTCTGGATTTGACTTCCGAAATCATCAATTCGCTGATTACCATCGGGGATGCCCGGGCAATTCCCCTTTTTAAACAGGAAGTGTATTCTACCAAGTATCGTGTGCGGATTGGTTGTCTGCGAGGTCTTTATAAACTGGCCGATACCGAAGATGCCATGCCGCTGCTGATCGAAGCACTGCGCGATGATCACCCGGAGGTGCGGCGGACGGCATTGACGTTCATCGGTTGGAAAGATTATGCGGAAGCGGTGCCATCGGTCATGCAATGTCTGCGCGACGAAGAGTCCCGTGTCAGAAGGGCGGCCGTATCTACCTTGGCCAATCTTAAGGACAGTACCTCCATTTTGCCTTTGATCAATGTGTTGGGCGATAAGGATCTTGAAGTTCGGGAAAAAGCATTGGAAGCGATTCAGGTGATTCTCGGTGAAGATATTGTCTTCGATGTACATGCGTCCAGAAAGGCACTTGCCGAGGCCATCGATACGCTCAAGGACTGGTGGCAGACAGAACGGCTCGGCAAGGACAAATCCGTTGGATCCGGCTTGACGGTTGATGTGGAAATGCCGCCGGATGTAATTTATACCGCTGAGACCGTAGATACTTCGGCTGCGGTCATGGCGGAAACGGTTGAATCGGAAATCGAGATCGAGACGGCTGTTTCAGATGACGAGTTCGAGCCTGTTGTTTCCACAGCCGAGGCTGAAACCGGTGTTTCTGATATTGAGATCGAGATTGCTGAAACCGTCATTGCAGCCGAACCTTCTGTATTGGACGTTGCGATCGAAGAAAATGAGAGCCCGAATTCGTCCGATGCCATTGCTGAAGATGGGGCAGGTGAAGAAATCGAACCTTCACCCGATGAGACGGTGCTTTCGAGGGCAAAACTGCAGAAGATGTCTAAATCAGAGCTGATGGCTATGTGTGAAGAACGCAACATTAAAACAGATCGTCTGGCAAAGTCTGAAATGGTCGAAATGTTGGCTGAAAGTCTTGGAGAAAAATGATGGACGTCAAGAACGATGGAGAGGGCTCTGCATCTTCTTTACAATCAGCGAAAGAACAATGGCGGGAAAAACGTCGTACCTTGATGGAAAAATTTGTCGACGGCAAGCGGAACTTTCCGTTGAGCAAGGGGGAGATCGCTCAGGAAATGGATCGTCTGAATGCGGAAATTAAAATACTTGAAGAATCAAACCATTTATTGGCCGGCTCCATAAAGGACCTGCATATCCGGTTATCAATAAATAAAAGTCAGTGTCAAAGGGATCTCAAACTATCAGACACCCACAAAAAAAAGCTGGTTCGAATACAGACCGCGGAACAAAGTTTGTTGAATGAACTGGAATTTTTCGAATCCGAAAAATTGAGGTTGGAAGAGAGTCTGAATCACGTGTCTCAGGGACTGGAAGTAAATATATCAGCCCTTGATAACTCTGTGAAGGACATTGGCTTTATGAAGGGAGAGACCGGGGCCCTGATTGAAAAAATGAGCCTGTTGGAAAATCAGATTCCCGCGAAAAATGTCGATATCGAGAATCTGGACGGTATCGTCAGCGGTACGATTAGAGCGCTTGAAAGTCTTTATGAACGGATGCGTATCATCG
>CAYQKZ010000540.1:0-2092 GCA_964418135.1 uncultured Desulfobacterales bacterium | reverse complement strand
TAGCCATGGAAAAAGAGCTGCGTTTTGCGATACGTGAAGGCGGCCGAACTGTGGGTGCCGGTGTCGTCAGTGAAATTCTGGAATAAAAGAGAGATATAACCATGATCATGAACAGCAAAATCCGAATCAGACTCAAGGCATACGACCATAAACTGTTGGACCAATCGGCATCGGATATCGTGGATACCGCCAACAAGACTGGCGCAAAAGTTATCGGTCCGATTCCACTGCCGACCTCAATCAATAAAATATGCGTACTTCGCTCTCCGCATGTCGATAAAAAATCACGTGAGCAATTTGAAATGCGGACACATAAACGACTCGTTGACATTCTAGAGCCAACACAGCAAACGGTTGATGCGTTGATGAAACTGGATCTTTCACCTGGTGTCGATGTTGAAATTAAACTGTAGGGGAACAAAAACGCGATGTGCAAAGGATTGATAGGAAAAAAACTGGGAATGACCGGTATATTCTCGCCGGACGGACGACAGATACCCGTAACTGTGCTTCAAGTGGGACCATGTGTTGTCACACAGATCAAAGCGGTGGCTACCGATGGATACAATGCGCTGCAATTGGCTTTCGGTGCTAAAAAGAAATCGCGTGTCAACAAAGCGATGGCCGGACATTTTGCCAAATCCGGCAGCGAAGTTTATGCACACCTCGTAGAATTTCCCGTGGACAATCCATCTGATTATTCACTGGGTCAGATGATTCCAATGGATATGTTTACCATCGGCGATATGGTCGATGTTTCTGGTATAACCATTGGTAGAGGATTTTCAGGAGTGATACGGCGACATGGCTTCGGTGGAGGCAGAAAAACGCATGGCAGTCACTGTAAAAGAATTCCCGGTTCTATTGGATGCAGCGCATGGCCGTCGCGTGTCGTAAAAGGAAAGAAGCTCCCGGGTCAGTTCGGAAATGTACATAAGACGACAAAAAATCTGACAATTATAGATATACGGCCGGAAGAACAGTTGATTCTTTTAAAAGGATCGGTTCCAGGAGCAGAATCAGGAATTGTCACCATCAATAAAACGAAAGTCACCAAGAAGGTCAATAAATAAAACTGGTCGATAATCGAGTGAAGGGTATACATAGCCGAAGAATGCGAGGCAATATATGGCTGTTGTAGATGTATTGAATTATAAGGCAGAAAAAGTATCGCAGGTTGAACTGGTGGATGACATATATAATGTCGAGGTAAAATCCTGTGTTCTGCACGATGTAGTGACCATGCAATTGGCCAATCGGCGAGCTGGTACTGCATCCGTTAAAACCCGATCTGAAGTTCAGGGAAGTACACGGAAGCTTTTTAAACAAAAAGGGACAGGACGTGCCCGAAGAGGGGATATCAAGAGTCCTCTGCTGCGTGGCGGTGGCTCGATATTCGGACCCCATCCTAGATCTTATGCGTACAAGGTTCCGAAAAAAGTCAGGCGATTGGCTCTTAAAATGGCATTGAGTGAGAAGATACAATCGCAATCCCTCCTGGTACTCGATAAATTTGATCTGGAACAGATCAAAACTCGGCAAGTTGTGAACATTCTGAGAGACTTGAAAGTTGAAAAAGCACTGATCATTGCTGATACGGGAAATGATTATTTGAAGTTGTCCTGTAGAAATATTCCGCATGTTAAAGTGTTGAAACCGGAAGGCCTCAATGTTTACGATATCTTGAAGTACAAGCATCTGCTTTTGGTTGAGCCCTCAATTAAAGCCATTGAAGGGAGACTTTTGAAATGAATTACTATGCCATCATCAAGTGTCCGGTTGTCAGCGAGAAAGCCAACATGCAGAAAGAAGTTGCAAATCAACTGACTTTCGAGGTGGATCGAAAAGCCAATCGGATCGAGATTAAAAAGGCTATCCAGAGTTTGTTCAGTGTTCAGGTTGAAAACGTCCGAACAATGCAAATAAAAGGAAAATACAAACAACGCGGACGAATTATCGGAAAACGTAGAGACTGGAAAAAAGCGATCGTTAAGCTGAAACCAGGAGAACGCATCGAAATTTTTGAAGGGATATAAACCGGGGAAAATAAACATGGCTGTTAAGAAGGTAAAACCAACATCACCAGGTCGTA
>CAYQKZ010000539.1:0-2097 GCA_964418135.1 uncultured Desulfobacterales bacterium | reverse complement strand
CAGACAGCCCCGGCCTTCTGGAACATCTGCTGGCGCTTCCTACCTATGGCGAGATCGTCGACATTTATAAGAATCTGCCGATGACCTTGTGGAAATCAAGCGAGAACATCACCCGGCGAAATCACTGGAAGGTGATATTTCTCTTTCATATCATGAACATTTCCGGCCTGTCCCTGATCCACGAAGAGGCGCTGCGGGAGATCAACCGGACATTGAGCTGGCTGATCGGCAACGAATCCCATCGCAATATCATGCGCCTGATTCAAAAAACATTTTCCATCCTGAAACACCGCACCCGGGAGTTTCCGGTTACTGCATTGAACTGCGCCCTCAATATGGGGCTGGGCGTGTATAAGACCGATGAAAGTGATCTGGTCAATTTTTTCATTGATTCGGTCATCGATCTGGGCTTTCAAACCCCCATGATCGGTGGGGTCGGAAGCGACTGGCAGATTCAGGCCAACAGCGCCCACATTCAGAATATCCGCATCTGGCTGTCCCTGATCGAACTCAATCCCAAATGGTCAACCCGCCTGCTGTCCTGCCTGATCATCCATCTGTGTCTGGAAGGTGTCTTCATCAAGGACACGGATATTTTTCCCCGCGATATCACCCGGCTGCTGAACAGCGACATTGGCCCGGTCTATAATCTGGTTAAACAACTGGCCCGGATTTTTCCGGCATTTTTCAACGATATCGGGGCTGAAGGCGAACTTCGGGAGGCCTCTACCCGTTTGGATGAAACGACACGGCGAAAGGATGTGCTGATCCATTTTCTGAGAAAACAAGCCCACGTGGAAAGCAGCAACCGGATTCTCGGATTCATGGATGCTGTACTCGACTTCTGGAAAACCGGGAACAAATCCGGCCTGATATCTTTTGTTCCTCCGGAAATCTACCAGAAGATCGAGACCACCGGTCCTTTCATCGACGGGGTTCGGCGAATCATGACCGTGCTTCGGGAACAAGGGGTTTCGCTTCCGGTACAGTTGCTGACGTTGAGCGACCCTGAACTGAAGGGAATACTGGCAGGTATTTCTGCAGAATCACAGACCGATATTGACCGGATTCAGTTGATGGCCGCCTTCTATAAACTCCTTCACAACAAATATCACCTGGATTTTATCGAGATTACCCACTATCTGGATCAACTGAAAGCCAGCGGTTTTCCGGATATGAACCAGTTGCATAAAGCGCTGGCCCAGCCGAACGTCCGAAAAAAGACAGAGATGCTCATCGACTATCTGGCCTTTTTAAAGGAGCTGATACTGTCATCCAAGAATTACGAAATTCGCGAAGATATCTATAAAAAACGGCACATCACGGTTGACATCCCCTCGATGTACGGCAGTTATCACGAAATGAAATTCGACGCCATGGGGCTGACCTTCCGCATCGAATCCCTGGTCAATGTTCTCTTTGAAGAACTCGTTCAAACCATCGACTTGTCGCTGATCACCCATGTGACCATTCATGAAATTTCGGAGCTGCTGACCCTGTTTGACCGGGCACTGAAGGTGGACGGCATCCATTCTGTCGAATTCGAGAGACAGCAGGAATTTTTAAGCCATTCCCTCGAGATCCGTGGATTTACCTTTACCCAGTACCTGGATATTTTCAAAGGTTTTTCCCTGGCGGTGAAAAACATCATTCACGACTATTTCAACAATGTCCACGAAGAAAATCTCAACCGCATCATTGCCGTCACCAGCCGCAAGCTGATTCTGCCCCGGTATCTTCCCAGGGATTCGGAAATGGATTCGGAAAAGATCACCCACCGGATCACCGAGATTTTTTTCCGGGATCAGCTTGTTTTTTCTCTGGGGCTTCAGCAGTTGGATCGGCTTTTGTCCCGGATACTGAACATCTTGTTTCACCAGTTGAACACGCTGCATCCGGATCAACTCCGGCTTCTTCTTCAATATGACCCCAGCCAGACTCTTACCACGGTGGATCAGCGCGGCAAACACCTTCCTGGTATCATTTTTGTCGGCAACAAGGGGCTGAATCTGGTCAAATTGAAGCGATTCGGGCTGCCCGTACCCCCCGGCTTCATCATCACCACGGAAGCCTTCCGGTGCCGGGATATCATCGAGC
>CAYQKZ010000538.1:0-2106 GCA_964418135.1 uncultured Desulfobacterales bacterium | reverse complement strand
ACCACTGCCTCCGGAAACAGCGATGTGACAGCGGCTTTGATTTTTTCCGTTCCCATTCCCAGAAGCTTGATGCGAGAAGAGCCGCATGCTGTGCAGCACGTTACCGAGGGTCTGGAAAATCCGCAGTAGTGACATCGGTATGCCTGATCTTTCTGGTGCAGGGTCAGGGATATGGAGCAGTTTTTGCAACGAATCACCTCTCCGCAGGCCGCGCATACCGGAAAACTGGCAAATCCCCGGCGATTGAGAAACAGCAGAACCTGTTCACCCCGGGCCAGTGTTTCTTTCATGGCTGCATGCAGTTGCGGCGTGATGAGCTTCCAGATACCCCGCTGATCCCGAAGCCCGCGCAGATCCACAACAACGGTTTCGGGAAGCGGCCGGTCTTCGATGCGCCGCGACAACGTCAGTCCATAGAATTTTTGGGTCAGCACATGGTGGTAGGACTGAATGGAAGGCGTTGCAGACCCCAGAAGGGCCACAGCACCGTCCATTTTTGCCCGGACCAGCGCCAGGTCTCGTGCATGGTAGTGAAGACCGCTGTCCTGTTTGTATGAAGTATCATGCTCCTCATCCACAACGATGAGCCCCAAGCCCTGAACAGGTGCAAAAATCGCAGAACGGGTACCGATGACGATGGGGGTCAGGCACCGCAGGATGCGATCCCACTGATCGAATCGCTCGCCGGCGGAAAGCCCGCTGTGAAGAATTGCCACACATTCTCCGAAACGCGCCCGAAAACAGCGCTCGACCTGAGAAATCAAGGCAATTTCAGGAACCAGAACCAGAACCGAGCGGTTTTTCTGAATCATTCGGTCCGCAAGCTGCAGATACACCTCTGTTTTGCCGCTGGCCGTAACCCCTTTCAGTAAAAAAGGCTTATACCCCTTTCCCATGGCTTCTTCCACCGCAAAAACCACGTCCTGCTGCTCTGATGTCAACTCCGGGGGCTGATCCGGTCGAACCGTCTCCCCAAAAGGGTCTCGATAAAGGGTGCGGGTGCGGACGTGAATCCATCCGGCCTCTTTCATGGCGGGAAGTCTTTGCGATGCAGACGGGATGCGGCGGTTCAGTTCCCGTACCGGTATACTGCCATAAGACCGAACGGTCTCCAGAATTCGTTTCTGAGAACGGGAAAGGGATGCTGTGTCGATTTCATCGGCAGGTGTTACATAGAGTTCCTGTAAGTGCCGGGTGGTGTCGGTTTTGATCTGCCGGACTTTTTCGATCCATCCGCTTTTTTCCAGCGACAGCAAGAGCGATGACGGCACGCGGGTTCCGGCAGCTCCGGAAATATCCTTGCCGCTTCGCGGTTTGTCTGCAAGAAGCGCCAAGACATCCCGTTGCAGGGCGGGCAGGGCAGCATCGGTAAGCTGGCTTTTTCCGGCCGGGGTTACAGCATAGCGGGTGACATCCTTTCGGGTCAACCCACCGGGCAGGGCGGACTGGATCACCTGGCCCAGGGGGTAGAAATAATAATCGGCAATCCATTCAAAAAACGGGATCATGCCCGCTGGAAAGAGCGGGGATTCATCCAGGATATCCAGGATGAACTTCACGGCATCCGCCGACATTTCAGCACTCTCGCCAAGAATATATCCGGTGACACGGCGCTGACCAAAAGGCACCAGTACGCGCATCCCTGGGGCAGCCAAAAAGGACAGATGATCGGGAATCCGGTATGTAAACGTTCCGGCAACTGGAAGCGCAACGGCGATTTTGACAAGATGTCCTGTCATATCGACGTTTGCGTCAGCCTGGAGAAAGCGGAGGGGAAAGAAGCTTGATCCGGTACTGCTTCACGCGGTTGCCGTCCATTTCCTGAACGATCACCAGAAAATCGCCAATCGGGATTTCATCGTTCACCATCGGAATTCTGCCGGTCTGATCCAGAACATATCCGGAAAACGTGTCGAATTCTTTGGAATCCGGAATATTCATGGGAATGAGTGCGTTGACTTCATCGATATCGGATTTTCCAGGCACGATCCATTCGTCGTTTTGAACCTTGATGATGCAGGGTTCTTCCATATCGGTTTCGTCGCTGATTTCTCCGACAAGCTCTTCGAGTACATCCTCGAGGGTAATCAGGCCGGAAACCCCTCC
>CAYQKZ010000537.1:0-2109 GCA_964418135.1 uncultured Desulfobacterales bacterium | reverse complement strand
GACATCCAAACCCATACACCAGGAGAACGCTCATCCATGCATTATACCATATTCGACATGCCTGTCATCCGGACGCTCATGCACTGGATTTCCCTTTTTGTCTTTAAAATCAGAGGCTGGCGAATTGAGGGCCGGTTCCCGGAAATCTCCAGGTATGTCTTGATCGCTGCCCCCCACACATCCAATTGGGATTTTCCCATTACACTCTGTCTGACCTTTGCACTGCGGGGAAAAATTTACTGGATGGGAAAATCCAGCCTGTTCCGTTGGCCGTTTCGAGGCCTGTTCAAATGGCTGGGCGGTATTCCTGTGGATCGATCCAGATCCAACAATATGGTCGGCCAGATGATTCGCCAATTTTCCGACAACGAACAACTGGTGGTGACCATCCCGCCTGCCGGAACACGCAGTCATGTCATGAAATGGAAAACGGGTTTTTATTATATCGCTCTGGGAGCCAATGTTCCGGTGGTGCTTGGATTTCTGAACTATCGAACAAAGGTCGGCGGGATCGGCCCCGTTTTTTTTCCAACGGGCGATATCCATGCGGACATGCAGCAAATCAGAGCCTATTATTCAGAGATTCACGGAAAGCATTCGGTACAGCAGATATACGAGATAACCGCCAGCCCGTTCATGGCGGATATGGAGCTATCCATTATGAACGGTGGGAGATAAAAATGTTGACCGTTGACCGGTCAACGGTCAACGGCATCACGGTCTTCTTTGTCGGAAATCGCCCGGTGTCTTTTGATTTGTATCAAGAAAAGGCATGTGCGTCGGCTGATCGATGACTTCCCTGATTTTTCGGGATAACCAATGGATATTGAAAGGTTTCTGGATGAAACCCATGCATCCGCGCAACAGCATCTCTGCCGCCTGCCCCCCTTCGCTGTAACCACTGCATAACAGAACTTTGACCTCGGGATTGATTTTTTTCAGAGAGTCAAATGTTTCCATCCCTCCCATTTCCGGCATGACCATATCCAGGATAACGATATCGATCTTGTTTCTGTTGGCTGCATACAATGCGATGGCCTGTCTGCCGTTGCCTGCGGACAGAACGTCGTAGCCCAGTGCAGAGATCATACTTCTTCCTACATCCAGGATATCGTCTTCATCATCGACCAAGAGAATCATTTCTGTGCCGTTCAGAATGACTTCATCAGAACGCTTGTCTTTTTCAACATCTTGTTCGGAAGCCGGCAGGTAGATGAAAAACGTCGTTCCAAGGCCGACTTCACTTTCAACATCGATCGTGCCTTTGTGATTTTTAATGATGCCATAGGCCGATGCCAGCCCGAGTCCGGTGCCTCTGCCCATTTCTTTGGTCGTAAAAAACGGCTCGAAAATCCGTTGCTTGGTTTTCTCATCCATCCCGATGCCGTTATCTGCAACCGATATTTTGACATATTTACCGGGTGCCATGTCGAAGGGTCTTTCCGAACAGGTATCGAAATAAACATTTTCAGTTGCCAGTGAAAGCGCTCCGCCCGAGGCCATGGCCTGGGAAGCGTTGACATAGAGATTCAAAAATACCTGCTCGATCTGTCCTTTGTCGGCATCCACGGGCCAGATTTTGTTTTCGTACTGCTCATGGATGACGATTTCTTTTTTTGTCCGCACAAACATCTGTGACGTTTCCCTGAGCAATGCATTCAGATTGACAGGCTTGAGCTCATATTTTCCCCCGCGTGCAAAGCCCAGAAGCTGGCTGGTAAGGGTTGCCGCACTCTGGATGCTTTCCTCTATTTTTTTCAGCCGCTCCTGGTGCGGATACGGCATGTCGTTTTTGATGAGCATCAGGGAAATGTGTCCGTTGATGACCATCAACAGGTTGTTGAAATCGTGGGCGATGCCTCCAGCTAGTGTACCGATGGCATTCATCTTGTTGGCCTGGTGGAGCTGTTTTTCCATACGCTTTCGGTCACTGATATCTCTGGCCACCCCGTAAGTGCCCAGAAAAGTCAGTGAATTTCCAGAAGTATCCCTGGCATACATACCGATGCATTTCAATTCGACGGTAACATGGTTGACGTCGGGGATCGTGTCGATCTCATCCCTTCTGAAAGATTTCAGCCGGAGTTCGGTCCATGAAGTTGCTCTGTC
>CAYQKZ010000536.1:0-2110 GCA_964418135.1 uncultured Desulfobacterales bacterium | reverse complement strand
GGACCACGATGGCCTTGTTGAGCTTTCCGCCCAGCACCATTTCCACCACATCCATGGTCGGTTCATCGGTCAGGCGCATCCCGCGGACAAACTGCGGGCAGATTCCCATACATTGGAGAACCGAATTGATCTGGGGTCCCCCACCGTGAACGAT
Source organism: uncultured Desulfobacterales bacterium (assembly GCA_964418135.1). Taxonomy (GTDB): domain Bacteria; phylum Desulfobacterota; class Desulfobacteria; order Desulfobacterales; family Desulfatirhabdiaceae; genus RAAP-1. Next base: position 1,956 of record CAYQKZ010000536.1, on the reverse strand, counting down.
GACGGGAGTCAATCCGATAAATTTCAGAAGGGTGATGTCCTGAGCGAAATCCGTTTTGAGCTGTTCATCCACCATGGCATGGCCGCCGTACTTGACCACGACGGTCATGCCGGCAAATCGACGGATATAGGGCAGGGATTCGACCAGGATGTCTGCAACGTTCGGGGTCATGACAAAATTCCTCTATAAGATATACCGGCTCAGGTCTTCATCGCTTTTGATGGCTTTCAGCTTCGAATCCACCCGATCGGCGTCGATGATGATTTTTTTCTCCGCCATATCCGGCGCATCGAAAAGCACATCATCGAGCAGGCACTCCATCAGAGTATGCAGACGTCTGGCACCGATGTTCTCTGTCCGGGTATTGACTTCTTCGGCAATTTCGGCAAGCCGTTCGATGGCGCTGGTTTCAAAAATGACTTCGATGCCTTCGGTTTTCAGCAGCTCCGTATATTGAACGACCAGGGCATTTCGGGGTTCGGTCAGAATTCTGAAAAAATCCTGTCTGCTCAAAGAATCCAGTTCCACCCGAATGGGAAAACGGCCCTGCAGTTCCGGGATCAGATCCGACGGCTTGATGGTATGAAACGCACCGGATGCAATGAACAGAATATGATCGGTTTTGACCGAGCCGTATTTGGTGGTAACGGTGGAACCTTCCACAATCGGCAGCAGGTCCCGCTGAACGCCTTCGCGGGAGACATCAGGACCATGGCTGTCACTTTTGCCGACGATCTTGTCGATTTCATCCAGAAAAATGATGCCGGACTGTTCCACTTTTTCCTTGGCCAGACGGATCACTTTGTCCATATCGATCAGGTTCTGGGCTTCTTCCTGACAAAGCAGTTCCATGGCTTCCGGAACTTTTATTTTTCTGCGGCGTGTATTTTTCGGCAACAGACCGCCCAGCATATCCTTGAAATTGAAGCCCATTTCTTCCATTCCGACATTGGAAAAAATTTCCACGGTTGGCATGGATCGGTCGGGCACATCGAGGTCTACATACCGGCTGTCCAGCTTTCCGGCCCGCAGCATACCGCGAAGCTTTTCGCGGGTTGAAAATGATTCGTCCGGACCCGCCGATGTCACCACTTCAAGCTGAGTTTCCTTACCGGTTTCAGCCTGCGACGGCCTGGGTTTCGGGGGCAGGAGCAAATCGAGCATTCTTTCTTCGGCAATGGATGCGGCTTTGGGCTTGATGATCTCCTGCTCCCGGGTTTTCATCTGGGTGATGGTCAGTTCCAGCAGATCCCGAATCATGGATTCAACATCCCTGCCCACATAACCGACCTCGGTAAATTTGGAAGCTTCAACCTTGTAAAACGGGGAATCCGTCATTTTGGAAAGCCGACGGGCAATTTCCGTTTTCCCCACACCCGTGGGCCCGATCAGAATGATATTTTTCGGTGCAATTTCATCGCGGAGGGATTCGTCAACCTGCTGCCTGCGCCAGCGGTTTCTAAGGGCAATGGCCACAGAGCGCTTGGCACGGTGCTGACCGACGATATATTTATCCAGCGCTTCTACAATTTCAGATGGCTTCAATGAATTCATGATATATCCAAAAATAAATTGCGAATTACGGATTGTGAATTATGAATTCTTCGATGGTAATGTCCGTATTCGTGTAAATGCATAAAGAGGCGGCGATGGCCATGGACTTCTCGACAATGTCTCTGGGATCGAGAGAGGAATGTCTCATCAGCGCGGTGGCGGCTGCCTGAACGATTGTACCGCCGGAACCGATGCCGATGACACCTTCGTCCGGTTCGATAATGTCGCCGTTTCCGGAGATCAGAAACGTTCGGCTGTTGTCGACCGCAATCATCATCGCTTCAAGCCGCCGGAGATATTTATCGGTCCGCCATTCTCTGGCCAGTTCGACCGCCGCACGGGTCAGATTGCCGTTGAACCGTTCCAGCTTGCCTTCCAGCCGCTCGGAAAGATGCAGGGCAT
>CAYQKZ010000535.1:0-2116 GCA_964418135.1 uncultured Desulfobacterales bacterium | reverse complement strand
CGCTGCAGACGAGTCATTGGTTGCGGTTGCCGCGAACCCGTTCCCGATAAAAAGCAGTACACCGCAGAGAACACTTTTCCACACGCTGACATTTCTATTTTTCATCAAATTCCCTTCTTACCACCAGGTTTCAAATTCAGGCCGGTACGGCTTCGATTAAACTCCGCCTTTTCATTTTGATTTCATTGGCCACTTTTACGGTTCGCCCGGTTCTCGCCGCTTCTTTGATTGCATCGATGACGCGAAGGGAATTAACAATGACCGCATCGGATGTTTCACCTTCGGGGCGTTCGCGCGTAGTGACGGCTTTGTAGAAAATATCCCATTGATAGGCCTGACTGAGCTGGCTGTTGGGAATCCGGATCGTTTCGACCGGCATGCCATCGGTATTGTTCCCGACGCAAAGGCAAAGATAAGTGTGATCACAAATGCGTGCACGTACCGGATCACACGGCATCATCGTCGGGTTACGATAGATTGTTCCATGCTCGAAGTAGAGCGTAAGCGAGGTTGACTGCCGTTCCGGCGACACCACCCAACCATCCAGCGTATCCACCATCGCCCCGTTCTTGAACTTGATGCACATGCGCGCAAAATCCGGAGTAGGCCGCCCGGTGAACAGTCTTGTCTGCATCACCTGGATTTCGTCCGGCTCACCAAAGATGCGTAACATGTCGTTTACGCCATAGATGCCGAGACGGAAGATCGGGGCTGCGGGACATTGATCGGGGTCGTCATACCAACTGCCATCAGCCGACTCGATCACCTTATACCAGCACTCATGATGTCCGCCGACCAACATGCCGAGATTATATTGCTCGCGCCAGCGATGGATGATCTTGAAGTCTTCCGAGTCGGCAGCGCACGGGGAGTTCAGATAGATAAAGCGGCCCAGCTTACGGGCTTCGGCCAGCACAGAAGCCGCCTCCTGTGCATCAATCTCAAACGGTTTGGTGGTCATGCAATCCTTGCCGGCGCGAATAATCTGTCGCAACTGATCCGCACGCCCATTCGGGCCGGTCATCAGAATAATTACCGGAATGTCCTCATCGGCCAGCAAATCTTCGAGTGCGTAATAGGCTTTCACGCCATACTCTGCAGCAACCTTGTTACAACTCTCCTTGTTGCGCTGGCAAACGGCAGCCAGTTCAAAAAAAGGCTCTGCGGTCCCGTTGATAATATGCAAATCAATGATCTTCTTTCCGAAATTGAGCCCCACCATTCCAACTTTAACTTTTTCCATCGGCATCTCCGTCAATTGCTGTGGTTTTAGCGGATCTATCAACCGTCCGTAACAACCTATCCGATCCGTTCAATTTGGCCTGCGGCGCAAGCCCTGTATCCCTGATTTTCTGATTCCCAAGCCAATGTCACGCATCTGGCTTTTGCGGAATCCCAGTCGAAATGATGAAAGATTATACGAATTTGGTCAACAATAATTGCAATGTTTATCATTATTTTGCTTTGATGGGATATTTTGCAATCTCAGCAGGTCACACACCTTGCTATCGTCACCCTTTTTCTACTTTTTGGCAACGGCTGCAGTTTGGACTTCGTCACCGGTGCATTCATTAATCTTCGTGTTAAAAACGTTATCGTTCGGAAATGGAAACTTTTGCCATCCAGTCCCGTGCGGCTTCCGCATCTCGCAGTAACCAGTGCTCGGCCACTGCCTTCATAGCGCGCATCCGAAGTTGGTCAGCGCCGATAAATTCAGCCCATTCCGCCGCAAAAGATGGGAATTGCAGTGCCACTTTGTTTGCGTACACGACCACAACGGCATCGCGGCTTGCGTCCGCAGGCAAACCCAGAATCCATTCTCCGGCAGATTCGGGATCTTGTTCCGCCCAGAGATTCACACAGTTTTCCAACGCCGTCTGGCGCAGCTTTCCATCAGGAAATCGATTAACCAAAGTACCAACCACTGCCGGTTCAGTCAGTGACCACCGCTGCACGATGCTCACTATAGCATCGTCTTGTTGCCGCTCTGGCGCAAATATCTTTACGGCCAGTGCAGCCCCGGCAATCGGGTCGCTTTCGCCCCAAATGCGCGCCACGATAGCTAGTACATCGTACATTCTAAAGTTTCGGATATAGTTTCTTGAGTTTAATTCGC
>CAYQKZ010000534.1:0-2127 GCA_964418135.1 uncultured Desulfobacterales bacterium | reverse complement strand
AACTGGCCGATCCCAAATACACCGACACGGGCGGCATTTTCGATATCATGGCCGTCACCGTGATTCAGACCAATTTGAAAGAGGCGGCATAACGACATGAACCGACGTATCCAGGACATTCCCGAACAGGATCGGCCGCGGGAAAAGCTGCTCCGTGCGGGGGCTGCGGCATTGAGCGACCGGGAATTGTTGGCCGTTCTCATCGGAAAGGGCACCCGAGACATGGATGTCATGACACTGGCGGGCAAACTGGCCAAGGTCATGGATCACAAAGGACTGAACGTCACCGCCGAGGATTTACAGGCATTGGACGGCATGGGCGATGCCAAGGCCGCCCTGCTGCTGGCGGCGCTGGAGTTTGCCCGCCGGCGCATCAAACCAGAGGGGGTGCGTATCGAAACACCGGCAGATCTGCTGCCCCATATCCGCCACTATGCCGATCGCAGACAGGAACACCTGCTCTGTGCCAGCATCAACGGCGCCAATGAGGTGCTGAATATCCGGGTGGTCTCCATCGGCCTCGTGGACCGAAGCCCCCCCCATCCTCGTGAGGTGTTCGCCGATGCCCTGATGGATCGTGCTTCGGCCGTCATCATCGCCCACAATCATCCGGCCGGCAGCCTTGAGCCATCCCCGGCCGACATCGAAGCGACCCGGCAGCTCAAGGCCGCCGGGGGGATCGTGGGGATTACGCTGCTGGATCACATTATTTTCAATCGTACCGACTACTTCAGCTTTTTGGAATCGGGGAAGCTGTAGTCGGCTACGAACAATGATTTTACACCTGGGATTTGGCACCAACTTGCAAATCGGTATCACCAAAGCCCAAACGTTTGAGACAGTGAGGCGCTCTCATTCATTTCTTCTTGGAAAACCCTACACGATCTGGTCACCCGTTTTTAGAATCTCCGCTGCCAAGGGATTCCCGCCATTGAATAGTGAGTTCTTTTGTCCAATTGATAAAAACCGGCCCCTCTCATCGACGACTTCCGATACGATCGTTACGATGGAATGGGGTATTTCGGATGCCATATCCCGCAGAATGGGTTCCAGGCGGAACTGAATTTCAGATACCGTCGTGCGGGCGAAAAAGCCCAAGGTTATCATGATAAACAGGTCTTTGCCGGACCGGCGCGTGCGGTATCCGCCGAACCCGTCATACTGGTCGAAATGCTTGATGAGAACCCGCAATATCTGATGTTGATCCGGATCGGACACAGATCGGTCGAGAATTTCCGGCAGACTCTCCTTGAGCAGGTCAGCGGCAATCACCAGCATGAAGCACAGAACGAATATGGATCCGAAAATGTCGACAATTCTGGCCGATTTCGGGTCCGGCAAGTACAGAGTGAATATCAGAACCACTAGAACGATGACCGAAGCCACTGTTTTTGCGATGCGGGATTTGATCTGGGATTGAATAATGATGGAACTCTCTTCCTGATTGACCCGGATAAAAGACATGGTGAACCAGACGTTGATGCCAACATTCATGTCTGCTGGAATAACGAACAATAGCAGACTCGGAAGAGAAAGCGGCACATCGTCTCCCACCGAAACGATCTTGGCGAAGATATACAGACACGTAATCCCCAGACCACATGCCACCAGAAGATTGACGATCCGCTCGATTTTCCCGGTGCCGAATTCATATTCATTGAACATTCCCCGGTGTGCGCGCCGCAGAACCATATACGAAACGATCTCGATGGTGAGCAGCAGGAAAAACCGGGCTATTTCGGATAACACCGTCAGGGAGTCGGAAAACAGACCCACCCCCACCATGAAACAAAAACAGAACGAATCGAGAACAATTGCCCAGAATACGGCGGATTCCTTGTTGCGCTGTTCCTCAGTGATGGTGTCGGTGCGCCGGATCATCTCAGAAAAGACCCCAGATACTGTTCGACCAGGCCAATGCCTTCAAACTCGGCAAAAGCGGTATGGCCGACACCACAAAACCGGGCAGCATCCTGATATAATTCCGGATCGTCGATGTGGACCAATACACGGCCGTCTCGCACCGATGTTGCCTTGACACAGGCGGCGAAACGAACGGCGGAGCGGTCTGCGGCCGATCCCAAAACCGAGATGACTTTTCCATCGATAAACCGCCCGCTGCCGAAC
>CAYQKZ010000533.1:0-2131 GCA_964418135.1 uncultured Desulfobacterales bacterium | reverse complement strand
GCTTGACACCAATGCCGTTATCTTCTGCAGAAAGTACGGCGGAGTGGCGGGTTGAATCCACGCCGATAAAATTCTTTCCAGAAATCCATTGAACAAGCGTCTGAACCATTTTCGTCTCCATTTCATGTCTGGTTTACAGGGGTTTTGTCGGGTGTCTTCGAATCCGCATATTCAACATTTCCACAGCAAACGAAAAAGCCATGGCAAAATACATATATCCTTTGGGAATATGCATGTCAAAACTTTCACCGATCAAGGCAAGGACGATCAGCAGCAGAAAACTGAGGGCCAGGATTTTCAGGGTCGGATGCGCATGGATAAATGCGCTGATAGCACCGGACATGCTCATCATGATGATAACCGCGATCATGACGGCAATGATCATCACCGATAGCTGCTGAGCAAGGCCAACGGCCGTAATCACCGAATCCAGAGAGAAAACAATATCGACCAGAGCGATCTGAACAATGACACCGATAAAGGATACCTGAGGTTTTAAAGGCACATGGCCTTCGATTTCGGGCTTGATTTCAATACTGGCATGAATCTCCAGCGTGCTTTTAACCAGCAAGAACAGCCCTCCGGAGAGAAGAATCATATCCCTGCCGGATATCTCCTCAGAAAAAACCGTGAAGAGCGGCCCGGTCAGCCGCGTGATCCAGGCAATGGACATCAGCAGCGCAATCCGCGTCAGCATCGCCAGGCCAAGCCCGATCGTTCTGCCTTTGGCACGAAGATGTTCGGGGAGCCTGCCGGCCAGAATGGCGATAAATATGATATTGTCGATCCCAAGAACGATTTCGAGTACTGTCAGAGTAATCAGCCCCACCCATGCCTGGGGATTTGCCATCCACTCCATTGAAGACCTCCTTGAAGAAAAGATGTTGAATATTTTTTATTGATATTCTAAGAATCATTTTAACATAAGTATTGTTACGACTTTTTTTCTCGATAGGAACCCCAGTGTCAACCGACCACAAAGAAAAAATACTATTTGTCGATGATGAAGAAAGTATCCTGGATGTTGCAAGCGAATATTTTTCGATCAAGGGATACGAGGTCTTTACCGCCAAAAACGGCGCAGATGCCCTGTCCATCTTAGACAGGGAACGGATCGACTGTTGTTTTACCGATATCAACATGCCGGTGATGGATGGGCTCGAGCTTGCGGAAAATATCCGCAAACGCGACAATACGATTCCTGTTGTCATCATGACCGGATTTCCATCCCTTGACAATACCATTCGAACATTAAAAAATGGTGTGGTGGATTTTTTAATCAAACCCATCAATCTGAATCAGCTTGAACTGTGCTTGAAAAGAGTGCTGAATCAGCAGCACCTCTTTGTTGAAAACATCCTTCTCAAAAAAGAAATCGAAGGCAAGAACAGAATTGAGTCACTGAATCAGGAACTGGTTCAGAAAATCGAAGATCTGCAAACCTTGAACCGCATCATGAATAACTTTTCGACTGTCTCCAGCAGCACGGGCGTCTTCAACCGGCTGGTCGAAATGGCCGTCGAGATCACCCGCGCCAGCGAATCGGCATTTTATATCATCAATCAAGCCGTTACACGGCCATTTGTGGTAGCGGCAGCCGGCATCGGCACAGGGGGGGCGGTTGTGTCTCCCATCGATTTAATCAATATTTCCAGCCGTATCCCCAATTACATGATCATGGATGTCGCCAGCGATCAGTTGCCGCTGCTGATCTCGGAAGGAAACCGCCTCCACGGGTTCAGCGGCGATATCAAATCTGTCATGATTGCACCCTTGTCCATTCGCAGAAAAATATTCGGCGTTCTGACAACGATCAATCTCAACGAATGCAGGCAGTTTGCAGAAAAAGATCTGTACTACCTTTCCTATATGACGCATCAAGCCGCATATGCCATCGAAAATCTGGCCCTGTATGAAAATATCTACGACAATCTGTTTTCAACCATTTACGCTTTTGTAAAAGCCATCGGCGCCAAGGATTTCTATACCGAACAGCACTCGAATCGGGTAACGGCCGTTTCAAAGATCCTGGCCCAGAAAATGAAATGCTCGCCGGAAGAACTGGATATCTTGAATACCGCAGGACTCCTTCATGATATCGGCAAAATCGGCATTCGTGACGAGATTCTGC
>CAYQKZ010000532.1:0-2145 GCA_964418135.1 uncultured Desulfobacterales bacterium | reverse complement strand
ACGATCCTCCTTTCAACTCTTGTTTGATCAGCAGATTTTACTTTTTGTGGAAATTTTCATATATCAGGCCACAGCCCCACTCGTCCGAGCCTTGCTATGGCAGTATTGACATAGACCTGTTTTCTTGTTGTATGACGGCTTCTCTGGATGATTCGGACACATCGACTGCGGGTGACTCAGGGTGATACAGACAATTGAGATTATTTTTATCTCGGACAGCTTTTTTAGAACGGGGTGCTTTAGTTTTAGGTTCAGTTTTCCCGACAGCAATGTCTTTTAAGCTGAATTTTTGTACTTCGCTCTCTATCGCATCTGTAATAAGGGGATATCACCCATCATTCCGACAAATCCATCCGCCCCCCATGACGTCACCATCCTCCCCGTAAAAGACAGCCCCCTGTCCGGGCGTTATCGACGGTTGAGGAACATCGAATACGACCTTCACTTCTTCTTCCGAACCCTCCGGAAACACCGTTGACCATACCGCCGGAGATCGATACCGGACCCGGGTATACACCCTTGCCGGAAAATCCGGAGGCCCGACAATCCAGTTCATGTTGCGGACACTGCACGATACCGCCGAGAGATCGGACTTGAACCCCACCACCAACGTATGGGTTGCTGGCTCTATCCGGACCACATAATATGGTTGTGCCGCCGGACAGTTGATCCCACGGCGCTGACCGATCGTGAAAAGATGCAGGCCTGGATGCAGGCCGATGATTTTTCCGTCCATGGTCGTGATGGGTCCGGGAGGTGACACAAATCCCGGTTGATCCATCAGAAATTCGCCGTATGTTTGTCCCTTGATAAAACAGATATCCTGGCTTTCACCGGTTTGAATGGGATAAAGCCCAAACGATTGGGCCCGTTGAATGACTTCGGACTTGGTCATGCCACCAAGGGGAAAACAGGCATGGGCCAGTTGCGGCTGGGTCATCCGGGACAGAAAATAAGACTGATCCTTGACCGGATCAACGCCCTTGTGAAGGCGAAAAATGCCGGCATCCATCGTGATGCGGGAATAGTGTCCGGTCGCCAGACGTTCCGCACCCAGGGCATTGGCATATGCCAGAACAGTTCCGAACTTGACCAGAGGGTTGCAGACCATGCAGGGATTGGGTGTAAGCCCCGAAAGATATGTCTTCACAAAATAATCGACAACGGTTTCCTGGAAGGGTTGAACCGCATTCAATACATGGACTTCGATGCCGAGTCGGGATGTCAACCGCTCCGCCATCTGCTGGGGGGAAAGTTGATGAAGACGTTCATAACCGGTGATAAAATGAATCCCTACAACAGAATATCCCGCTTCAATCAGGAGTTTTGCTGAAAGCAGCGAATCGATGCCGCCGCTCAGGGCAACGGCAATGACCGGTTTCATTCAAAAAAAGTTTGGGCAGTGGGCCGGGCGGCCATGGCCCGGGAGGGACAGGCAGGAATACACAGTTCGCAAACGCTGCATTTGGTTTCGTCAAATTCCACAGCCATCTCCGGACGGATGATGTGCAGCGCACCCGTAGGACAGACCGCCGTACATGCCCCGCACTGGGTGCATCTATTCATGTCCCGCTTGACTTCCTGTGAAGCATTCTGAACCTGAACCCCCTGAGATTTCAGAAATTTGACACCTTCCTTGAAATTTTTGCGAGTTCCGGACAATTCCAGAACCATCACCCCTTCCTTGCGCGGCAGAATGGCAGCGTTCAGGATGTTGAAGATCAGATCATAATCCTTGACCAGATAACAGACAATGGGTTTTTGGACTTCAGCTCGGGGAAACCGCAGTATCAATATTTTCGAGTACACCGTTAGCCTCCGGAAATATCTTTATTTTTTTAAAAATTATCGCTAATTTAGTGATAATTGAGCAGGGTGTCAACAGGGAAGAACATCGATATCCCGATTATGATTGTTTCTGTCGCTTTCAAGGGGGCCTTGTCGGTCGGGTACAGCCGAAAACGAATGCGTTTTTGACTGTGCGTTTTGATAGTTCTTGACTTAATTGGCTGTGTAATATAGCTGTAACATAGCTTATTTTATCAAAAGGCTTGTTCGATCATATCCGACTTTTTTCACACGAACTTCAACCAGATACCGAATCGTAAAGGAGAACCGTAATGCAGTTCGCTTTATCCAAAGACA
>CAYQKZ010000531.1:0-2148 GCA_964418135.1 uncultured Desulfobacterales bacterium | reverse complement strand
ACTGATGGGCGATTTCCGGCTGAGACTGAATGTCGATGATTTCAAGCGATATCATCTCGGGATTTTCAATCACGGATTTAACGGCATTGACTGCCTGCTGGGGACAATAGGGGCAGCTCGGGCTGACAAACACCTTGACCTGGCGCACCGAATCGATTTTTGAAACCACTTTTCGAGACTGCTCACTTAACCCGCTCTGGCCGGACCCCACCTTCAAAATGGTCTCCAGAAACGTTTTGGCCTCCTCGCCCAGGGGTGCGCCCAGCCAGCGGATGCCGTATCTGTCGGGTGCGATCAGCAACGTCGGAGAGTACTCGATCTGCCATTTTGTGGCCAATTCATGATCGAGACCGTATTCACGCAGCCGGATTCGCGGTGTCAGTTCGCGAAACGCTCGAACAACCTGGCGGGTGCCTTCGGCGAAAGCATCCTCCCCGCCTTTGTGCGTAAACAACAACAGTTCGATGTCATGGGGCATTGTTTCAAAAGTTGTTTTCAACTGTTTGATAAAGTCAGCCTGCTGTCGGCTGCTGGGTTCTGGATGTGCAGGATTCATAGTAAAAACCTCCAAGATCCGGTTATCAGAAGTTAACGAATAGGAAAAGAATCTGACGGCATTCGATGAATGATCCCCTATGCCAAAGCCAGATCTTCCGGTGTTGTAATCTTGATATTCAGCCGGGAACCTGGAAGTATCCGTACCTTTTTTCCCAGCCGCTCGACCAGCATGGCGTCATCGGTTCCCATGAAGCGATCGGATCGGGCCGTTTCATGGGCCGCACGGATCAAATCGAGATTGAAAGCCTGTGGAGTCTGGGCCATCCAGATGGTATTTCGATCCAGTGTGCGTTCTATTTCACCTGAATTCACCTGTTTTGCCGTTTCCATCGCCGGCATGCCGATGATGCAGGCACCCGAAGCACGGGCTTCAGCAACACAGGACTCGATCATCTGAAGGCTGACAAAGGGGCGCACTGCATCATGAATCACCACAACATCGCAGGCATGACCGACAGCCTGGATACCGCGATACACCGAATCCTGCCGCTCGACACCTCCGGCAACCAGTTGAATTCTTTTATGCAGAGTCAGTGAAGCCATCCATTTTTCAGCGCAGATATCCAGATCATCGGGCGGAACCACCAGAAAAATATCATCGATGCAGGAACAGGCATCAAAGACCTCCACCGTCAGACAGACGACAGGTCTGCCCGCCAGCAGCATATACTGCTTGCGGACCGCTGCCCCCATACGAACCCCCTTGCCTCCGGCAACAATTATGGCTGAAACAGTCATCGACACACGCTCAAAAAAAAGGATCGGTGCCTGTCATCAGTTCTCAGAAAGATGTCTGCACCCATAAAACTGACCACTGCTTACTTTATCTTAGATATTTCAGTTCTTTTGGTAAGGGAACCCCTTTTCCCATCGTATCTTCCCCATAATTGACGCCCGCCAGAATTTCAATATCCACCAGGGCGCGGGTATCACCTTCAAAAACCACTTCCGTAACGTTCTCTTTATGGATTTTCCCACCGGCCCATTGAATATCGAGAACGCTGCTGGCATCGAACCGGTCCGCGCCGATACACAGCTCGACCTGCCCACCGTAATATTGAACAATTTTAGCGACCAGCAGGCTGGGCCGGCTGTGAAAGCCCAATGCCACCGGAATGCCGACTTTAATCGCAGATCGTTCGATATTCTCATTCAGGATTTCACGCGCCAGCTTTTTGCCGGTATTCAGAAAATGGCAGGCATAATACAGGCCGTAATTGATGGTCCGGTCCAGCAGCACTTCCGGGTCTACCAGGGATGACAGCCGCTCCTGAACCAGCTTATAGGTGTTTTTATAACCGGCCTCATGCAGATGCCGCTCATAAAGATGAAGAAGGCGTCCTGTAATCTGAAGCAGATGAAAAACGGCTGAAAAATGACCCCGCAGATCTGTCAGTTTTTGCTTCCCGAATCGATATCCCCCATGAATCACATAGGTGTCAAACGAAGACTGAAGATTGTGGACCAGCATCTCAAAACGGCGAATTTCGACTTCATTGATTTTTTCAGGAACAATGGCTCGGATTTCGGGAATCTCATAAGGTTCATAAAAGCCCAATTGATCAAAGTTGCCGGCAATACTGAGAAACT
>CAYQKZ010000530.1:1929-2152 GCA_964418135.1 uncultured Desulfobacterales bacterium | reverse complement strand
TACGAGGTAATTACCTTTTAATGAAAACTCCTTGATTAACAGATTCGTCTCAGTTAAAGGATTCAGTTAGTTGTTTGGTGTTTGAACCAATCATACATCATTTCGGAATGAAAGTTCGTCCAAATTTTTTCGGTGGAGGATCGAAGCAGTGTCTCCTCAAGATAAATCAATAAGCTTAATGGAATATGCACTGGATCAGGATCAGTTGGACAAAATTGAAAAG
>CAYQKZ010000530.1:0-1919 GCA_964418135.1 uncultured Desulfobacterales bacterium | reverse complement strand
AGCTTCTGTTGTCCGAACTTGTTGCCAGCGGTGTTCACTGTGTGTTGCTGATTGACTTTGCGGGCAATATCATTGCAAAAGGGGATAATGCGAATTCCCGGATCGACGTATATTCTCTGGCAGCTCTTTCTGCGGCCAATTTCGGGGCTGTTGAAGCAATGGCAAAGATTGTGGGCCAGGAAGAATTCGCTCTGCTCTTTCATAAGGGAGAAACGGAAAGTTTATATTTCAGCAAGGTCAACGATGAGTTGCTGATCATCACGGTATTCGGAAAAAAAATCTCTCTTGGCCTGTTGCGAATGAAAGTGGCGGACGTCGTTGATAAAATCCGACGAATCTGGAAAACCGGATCATAACTTGGATGTTGACGGCTTAATCAAAAAGGGAGTTTCCTGATTGGCATTTATCAATATGAAAAATAAGGAAGTTCAGGCCAAGATCGTTTATTACGGGCCTGGACGGGGTGGAAAGACCACCAATCTCGAGTATATCTACCAGCAGTTTCGCGACCGTATCCCCTCTGAGATGGTTAGTATCAAAACCCATGGAGATCGAACCCTTTTTTTTGATTTCCTTCCATTCGATGTCGGCAAGATCAAGGGTTATTCCATTCGCATGCAGCTTTATACTGTGCCAGGTCAGATCAAATACGATGCCACCCGCAGGCTGGTTCTAAAAGGTGTGGATGCCGTGGTGTTCGTTGCAGATTCCTTGAATGTTCAGCGGGAACAAAACCTGATATCACTGAAAAACCTTCAGGATAATCTTTCGGCGCACAAGAAGGATATTTATCATATCCCCCTGATCATTCAGTACAATAAAAGAGATCTCGAAAATCAGGGTATTCCCGTCATGTCTATCGAGATGATGGAAAACGATCTGAACGATAAGCTGAAAGTTCCGTCCATTCCGGCCAGCGCCTTGAAAGGAGATAACGTTGTGGTAACGCTCAAGAAAATCATTTCGATGACAATGGCATCTTTTCAGAAGGGTTTATAATGGGAGAGACATTCATGAGCATAGACAATGTCGATACCGACAGCCCGGATTCCGAGAAGCGACTGGATGACGCCTTGAATCAGGAAGATAAATCACTGTGGCCGAATGCAGACGAAGCCGATGATAACAGTCGTGTGGTATCACCACTGACCACATTGAAATCCATTGTTCTGTCGATGGATTGGGAAATCAATGATGTCATTCTTACCGAGTTCGTTCAGGAATTGGTACGGTTGAAAACCGTATTCAAAGATGACGGCATCATTGTCAGATGCCTGCAATTGCTGGAAGCGATCGGCAAGTATATCCTGCAAAAAAAAGCGGAAACCCATCCGGATTCCATCCGGCTGCTGCAATTCATTTACCGTGATCTGGAAATTCTATTGCTTTCGAAGGGAATATCTGAAAGCGCCAGACGAAGTATTCTTGCCGATGAAATTGCTCAGTTTAAAAAACTTAAAGAAAAACTGGCAGAGCCCGCAAAATCACCCTCTGAAAATTATGCAAGAAAAGATCAGAAACCATACGGAATGTCTTCGCCGGCAGCACCGGTTGACCCGCCGCCTGCCAGGGCCATATCGGAACAGGAAGCTATGCCGCCTCATGAAGCATTTCTGTTTGCCATCGAAGAGATGAAAAAAACCATTCAGGCAGAGTTTGCTGCCATTCGAGCGGAACTTAAATTGTGGCGAAAAAGCAGATAGATTACTGCACCGGCTCAATCGATGATTAATGCAGGTTGTATATTTTCCCCCTGCCTTCCCGAATAAGAATACAGGCTTTCCCATGATGCAACAACAAGCGCTTCTGGTGGATAATGATCCCAATTTTCTGGATATCTTCAGAGATATTCTGACCATGGAAGGTTACCACGTCCGGGCGGTAAGCGATGGGAAAGAAGCCCTTTCAGAGATTCACCG
>CAYQKZ010000529.1:0-2158 GCA_964418135.1 uncultured Desulfobacterales bacterium | reverse complement strand
CATGGCGGATTTCCACGTTCCCGTCGATTTCGCCCATGGGCCTGCGGGTTTCCACGATTTCGGGTATGGTTTCCAGGATCGGTGCCAGTCGTTTGTAAAGTGCAGCCGTTGTGACCAGAGCGGGCATGACACCGGTAAAACCGGTAAAGGCCGCCATGAGGGCGGAAAACGCGGCGGTACAGGCGAGATAATCCCCTACATTCAGCATGATACCCTGCCAGTGCGAGCCGGCGACGAGAAAAAACAAACCGGTCATGAGCGGCGGAAACAAGACATTCAATAGGGCCAGCACATTCATGTTGTCGATGGATCGGGATTCCCAGTGGATATTTTCTGCCAGAACCCCGGCCCACCGGATGAAAGCACGGTTTTCTGAAATGGACATGCGGATTTTGGCGATTCCGGTCAGCATCTGCAGGCCGATTCCCGCCAGCTCCCCCTCATAGTGATACTGTTTGCTGATATTGCGATAATCTTGATATCCCACCCGGCAGGCCAGGCCGATGTAGAGGATCAGTACCCCCATCCCCAGCATTGTCAGGGTTCCACTGTAATAGAGTACCATGGCCAGGTTCGGAACGGCAAAAAACAGTGTCATGCAGCCCATACAGACATTGTCCGCCATCCGGGCCCGCATGGTATCCACCCCCATGACCCGTTTTGCCAGATCTCCGGCCGTGAAATGGCTGAAGAATCGGGAAGAGAGATTGAACATCCGTCCCCATACGGCTGCCTGAAGTTGGAAACTGGACTGTGTTTTCATCCGCAGCACCAGGATGGATCGGAACAATGTCAGCAGTGCGCCGGTAAAGGCCGTACTCATCAATATCACGCCTGCCTGAAACAGTTGCAACATATCGGCGGCCGGAATCACGGTATTGAACATCACACCGGTAAACCATACGGGTGCCAAAGCGGCCACGCCGCCGATCAGTCCAATCAGCAAGACGGCTCGAAAATCCCTTTTCAGTCCCTTCGAGGCAACCGTCCACACGTCTTTCAACGAAACGGCACGCAAGGGTAACGGCATATAGACCGTCACCGCACGAGATTCGAGTTCCGCAGCCACCTGGCGGGTCACCCGGCATTCCCGGCCGTTCACCGGATCGAAGCATCGCCAGCCGCCTCCGGTATGATAAAGGGCCACCGGTGTCTGTTTTTCGGTTCGAAAACCGATGGCCGGAATTCCTTCCTGCTGCCACCAGCCGTCATCGAGCTGAACTGTCCGATAGTATAAATGGCATAACTCCAGAATCCGGGCGGCCTGGGATATACCGTTAATTTGATCCAGGTCGGCGGACGGATCGGGAAGGATTATCTCGAAGCCGCAGACATGGGCGATCCGCTGAATCACCCGGTGAAGCGGCAGCGGAGAGGGAGATGTTTGGGAGGCATCCGGAATCTTCCGGCGCTGAAAGATCAGCCGGCGAAGATGCTCCCGCACCCCTTTGACCGCAGTTTGTTCATACGCCATCCGTTGTTTTTGACGCCGCAGGTGCCGCTGCCTCCGGAAAGAAACCGCTATCAGCACGGCACGCAGATACCTTCCGTAGATGGAGGCCATGACGTCGCCTGCCTGCGGATCGGCCATCAGGCAGGCCGTCGTGCGGCAGGTAACGGAGACCGGGTCCTGACATGCGAACCATGTCTGCGGCGACAGCGGAAATATCGCTCCGGAGACGAGAAGCATCTGCTCTTCGTTCCCGTTCAGGAAACAGAATCCGTCATTCAGTTCGATCCACAAAATGCACTGTCCCGGCCGAAAGGAAACGCCTTTACCGAAAAGAAACGATCTTTCCTTCTCCAGATCGGAGCGGGTGATCACATGGGTATTGGACGGCGGCATGTCCAAAGCGAAAGGCGTCAGCAGATGCCGGATGAACCGCTCGAACGCCTCCTGGATGCTGTCGTCCGAACGGATCAGCGTCAGCCAGGAAACCTGACTCTGGCAGATGCGGGTGCCGGCCATGGGCACAGCGAGCAGTCTGTATGAAACGCCACCGCTTTCAATATGCACGCCGACGGGAAAGAGGCAATCCCCTGCCTCCAGTTCGGCCACGAATTGAAATGTTCCCATGGCGTCTCCGGTCTTCCTGTCGAATCCACCGACAAAGAGATTCACAGATCCGCTTACGATCCGCCGGACCCGGTCAGCGGA
>CAYQKZ010000528.1:1129-2176 GCA_964418135.1 uncultured Desulfobacterales bacterium | reverse complement strand
GGAAAACATATTCTGCTCATGGATGATGTCTATACAACCGGCGCAACAGTTGATGAATGCACACAGGTATTGATCCATGCCGGAGCGTTCCGCGTGGATGTTCTGACACTGGCAAGGGCTTAATCATATGATACACAGACACCACCAGAACATTTCTTATCTGCAGTTTCCTCACCTTTCCGAGTATGCGGATATCCGGCATGGAATTTTTACCCGTCAAGGGGGATTCAGCAAAGGTTGTTTTCAGGGCCTGAATGTTGGCATGGGAAACGGTGACAACGTCGACCATGTCGTTCAAAACCGCAAAGCCATTTCCGGCTGCATGGGAAATTCCGAGCTGGTGTTTGCCAATCAAGTCCATGGAACGACCATTGCCAGCTCTCCTGAATCCGGTTCTTTGGATAGCGGGCTTTTAGCGGGAAAATTCGAATCCGCAGATGCCCTGATCACGGATTCACCCGGAAAAACGCTCGTCATTCAGACTGCCGACTGTCAGGCGGTTCTGATCTATGATCCCGTACAAACAGCCGTGGCCGATATCCATTCCGGATGGCGAGGCAGTATTCAGAATATTATTGGACTCACAGTCCAAGCCATGATAAAGAAGTTCGGGTCTGACCCAAAAGATATTCTGGCCGGCATCGGGCCTTCGCTGGGTCCGTGCTGCGCGGAATTCACCCATTACCGGGCCGAAATACCCAAGGCTTTCTGGTCATACAAAAACCGGGCCAATTGCTTTGATTTTTGGGCCATCAGCCGGGATCAATTGACAGACGCCGGAATACCCGCTAACCACATTGTTTCCAGCAACCTCTGTACCCGGTGCCGAACGGATATGTTCTTTTCATACCGGAAAGAAAAAACAACCGGCCGCTTTGCCGCGGTAATTGGAATCATATAAAAGCCTTCCATGCAAATCGATCATGCTACCATTTTATGGAACCAGCCGCTGGGTGCATCGTGCTACCGGATCGGAATCACTGCTCCCGCCCAGTATGCATATGCTACCCCTGGTCAGTTTGTGATGCTTCGCCTGCCCAACCAGAC
>CAYQKZ010000528.1:0-1119 GCA_964418135.1 uncultured Desulfobacterales bacterium | reverse complement strand
CAATTCACCGGCTGATCGAATCTGAAAACGGCATACTCCAGGGAATTGAAATTCTGGTGAAAGTTGTTGGAAAAATCACCCGCAGCCTTTCCTTCTGCCAGCCCGGAGACACCGTAGACATTCTGGGGCCCCTGGGGCATGGATTCTCGATCCCATCTGGAAGCCGCCGCATTTATATGGCAGCAGGAGGCATCGGGGTGGCGCCCATGCTGTTTCTGGCAACATCACTATTTAAAAAGCAGGTTGACCTCTCACGGTGCATCCTTTTTCTGGGAGGACGAACCCATTCCGATATTTTATGTCAG
Organism: uncultured Desulfobacterales bacterium; assembly: GCA_964418135.1. Classification (GTDB taxonomy): domain Bacteria; phylum Desulfobacterota; class Desulfobacteria; order Desulfobacterales; family Desulfatirhabdiaceae; genus RAAP-1. The sequence goes on along the minus strand of CAYQKZ010000528.1, from coordinate 814 downwards.
AAGGATTTTTCCGCTCTGAATCTGCCGGTTATCGTCACCACAGACGACGGCAGTCTGGGCGACCAGTGCCTGATCACGCACCCCCTGGAAATCACCGCCAGAGAACAGAGGCCCGACATCATTTTATGCTGCGGCCCTTCGGGCATGCTGGCCTGTGTGGCCGGAATCGCCGAGTCCCTGAAAATTCCCTGCCAGGTCTCCATGGAGACCACCATGGCCTGCGGCATCGGGGCCTGCCTGGGCTGCGCGATCAACAGCAGAGGTCCGAATGGCGGACGACTGCATGTCTGCCTGGACGGTCCGGTATTGAACAGCCAACAAATCGATTTTTTGCATTGACTTGAAAATGATCCTATGTTAGTTGCAGGAAACTTTTATCAGGAAGCATGAACCCTTTCTGAGAGAAAGGATGTTCTTTTTCATGAACCGGGAAACTTTACGCACCATCAGGGAATTGGCCTATTACAGCAGCCTGGGATTATCGGTTGCTCTGTCCATTTTTATCGGCTTGGCCGCAGGCATTTATCTGGACGGAATTTTTCAAACTTCCCCCTGGTTGACCCTGGTTTGCCTTTGCTTGGGAATTGCAGCCGGCTATCGGAATATCGGTTTAGCGATTCGAAAAAGCAGAAATTTGTAGTCTTTTATTTACATTATCAGCATCATTTAAGTTATCCATGACAGAAAACACAGAAACAACCTCAATTCAAAAACGCATTCTGACCTTTGTCACCCGAGCCAACTGGCTGGTATTCGCCGGGGTGAGTATCGGCGGTTTTGTGTTGGCCTCCCCGTACATGCTATGGGGAATCCT
>CAYQKZ010000527.1:0-2176 GCA_964418135.1 uncultured Desulfobacterales bacterium | reverse complement strand
GACTACGGGTTTCATAGGGTTTCCAATTGATTGCAAATCAGGCATCGATCATCTGTATCATGATTGTTGAGTTGGTATTATAGTTAAAGTATACATGTCTTGCAATGGTTTTAGCGCTATCATAGAGATTATCGAAATCAAACATCAATCGAGGCTTGTTCATGAAATCCGACATTTCCCTTGACCAGTTCCATCAGGCGGCCGATCTGATCCGCCCCCACATCCTTCATACCCCGCTGGTGCATTCTCCCACATTCAGCAGGCTCTTTGACTGCGATATCTATCTGAAACTGGAAAACCTTCAAAAAACCGGTTCTTTCAAGATCCGTGGCGCTGCTTATAAAATTTTTTCCACAAGAAACAATATCCGCTCCGGAGGTGTCGTGGCAGCATCGGCCGGCAATCATGCCCAGGGAGTTGCACTGGCGGCGTCTCTGGCAGGGCTGTCGGCCACCATCGTCATGCCGGAATGGGCTTCGATTTCCAAACAGGAAGCCACCCTCAATTATGGTGGTCAGGTGATGCTTTGGGGTAAAAGCATCGGCGAAAGTCTCGACAAAGCCAAAGAAATCGCCGAGACCGGCAAAACATTCATCCATCCCTTCGATGATATCGACATCATCACGGGACAGGGCACGCTGGGGCTTGAAATCCTGCACGATCTTCCGGACGTAGAGATGATTCTGGCGCCGGTCGGCGGCGGGGGGCTGATATCGGGAATCGCACTGGCGGCAAAAGCGATGGCTTCAGAGGCTGCTATTATCGGAGTACAGGCCGGCGTCTGCCCGTCGGCATCGGAAGCCCTTCACCGCGGACATGTCAAAACCGTCCGCGCCCAGCCCTCCATTGCCGACGGCATCAGTGTCCGGCAGATAGGCCAACTGACATTTGAAATCATGCAATCCTGTGTGGACCGCATCGCGCTGGTAGATGAAGCCGGCATTGCCGGCGCCATTCTGATGCTGCTGGAACGAAAAAAGATACTGGCAGAAGGCGCCGGCGCCGTTCCCCTGGCCGCACTGCTCAGCCGAGCGGTTTTCGCACCCAAGGGATGTAAAGTTGTTCTGGTGATCAGCGGCGGCAATGTGGACAGCCCGCTTCTGGGAAGAATTCTTCATCAGGGGCTGTTGAAAAATGGCCGTATCATGCGGATTCAGGTTCAACTCGACGACACACCGGGATCACTGGCAAGGCTCCTGGCCCTGGTCGCCCGCAAAAAAGCCAATGTGCTTCACATATTTCATGACCGGAATGTGATGAATGTTCCCCTTTATGTTACCAGCGTTTCTCTGGAACTGGAAACCCGTGGAACCCATCATATGGCGGAAGTGTTCGACGAAATTCAGAAGGCAGGATATCCCGTACTGGGAAGAAGCGATCACCCGGACTTTCCACAGCCTTCCAGTATCCGCTGAACCGTCTCTATGGCCGCTTCGTAGCGGATGTATTCGGTGTTGAACACCAGATCGTAGTTGATGGGGTCTGCAATATCCGCATTGAAGGATTTTCGGATAAAAGCCCTGCGCTTGGCTTCTTTCATGATCAGCCGTTTTTTGGCGTCTTCTTCGGAAATCTTCAGCAATTTTGAAATATTCTGGATACGAAGTTCCATGGGCGCCACGATCCGGATACTGAGTCTTTCCAGCGGGGGGAGGATAAAATTAGCGCCCCGGCCTGCAATCACCGCCATGCCATGCTTGCCGATAACACTGATGATCTTCATAAGCTGCTGCAAATACACCTCCGGCCACAGGTAACGCCTGCTGACAAGTGTTGCGATAAAATCCTCTATCCCGGAAAGGCGCTCTTTTTCGATGGTTTCGATTACCGATGCGCCGATATCGGCCCGTTCGGCAATCTCCCGGATAATGTCGCCCAGGAACAGATCGTAACCCATCCGGTCGGCAATGCCTCTGGCAATTACCTGACCACCGCTGCCGGGCTCTGATGAAACCGTTACCACCGAAATTCCGGAAGCTTTGCAACCCGTATCCGCATGCTGCGAATTTCCCCATTTTTCCACAATTTCCTGAACGAACTTATCGAATGAGCGATCGGAACTGTCCATATATCAAATCCTTGCCTGACTTTCTGTCGTAATCGTATGTGCTGCCAACCTCTTTATCCCTTCATATAAACAATTTAAAGGCAAGACAAGAAAAAAATGTAGTTCAAC
>CAYQKZ010000526.1:0-2205 GCA_964418135.1 uncultured Desulfobacterales bacterium | reverse complement strand
CCAGTGTCTGGCCGCTGAACTCCTCTTCGTCATCCACACTCTGTTCCGAAGACGGCGCCATGGCCTCCAGCTTTTGCTGGATATACCGGTTGATCATGCCCCAGATCACATGGGCGATGATCAGTGTCAACAAAATACTGAAAGCGGCCTGGACGGTATGTTCGATAAAGGGCAGGCGGAATCCCCAGATATCGAAAAGCCATAACACAAGGGAGATCGCGATGGTTATCCGGACGATGCGCACCGCAATTTTATAATAGGCGGTGTTTTCATCGATTTCCGTTTTCCGAAGCGTTCCCAGGGTTTCCCGCACCACCCATTTGCCGGCCTGGTCCAGCGCGAGATACAGGGGGATGATCAGAAAGCTGATGACAAAGGCCATATCATTCTGAGGGCCGAACAAGGCAAACCGCCCGATTCCCAGTACCCATAACAGCATGACATACGCCACCGTCAGAATATGCCAACTGGAAGCCAGTTGATCCTGGATCCAGGAAATTCGTCCGGAAGATTTCATGCTCGTTTGCCGCAAATAATCGGCTACGGCGTACCGGTTGTTCCAGATGAGGCGGAAAATCATTGCCATGAAGGGGATGGATGAGATCAAAAGTATCAGAAATGTCGAATTCATCGACACCCCCAGTTTCTGAATCAACAGGGAAAAAATGTAAAACAGCCCATAATAGCCAACCAGCAGAAACACTTGCCGGTGAAGGTAGCGGGCTGTCGTGTCGCTGACCGGCACCAGACGCAGATGATCATTGTTGGGTGCAAAGAGCAGGTTCGACAGCAGAAAAGCCATCCGTACCACGATAATCGCCAGCATCATGGCGATGAACAGCAGCCGCCACCCCGCGGCATCGGACTGGTGGACCAGGGCAAAGAGTATTCCGCCCGTTAGTGAAAAGATGAAAATCCCCAGGAATTCGGGCAATATTTTCAATATCCCGGTACTGAACCGCATCCAGCCTTCCATGACGGGGGCGGCATCGAAACGGGCCCGTATCCCCGCACTCGATCGCCACCAGACGCGTTCTGCTGCAATGGACAGCCCGATGATCGCCGACAGTAGGAACACCATCTCCAGCAGCATTCCAACGCCATTGTCATCCGTCAGCTTTCCGACGGCCTGATCGATATCTGTAAAAAACAAGGGGAGATGGCGGCCGATTTCCGTAAAACGATCTCGGAAAAGAACGGAAAAATGATCCAGGCTGTGCATCAGCCCCGAGTCGGAGCCTGCAGCATCCCCTTTTTTCCCTTTACCGGGCGGGATCGTCTTTTCGAGCTGCTGGATCAGGATTTGACGCACCTGTTGATCCGTGAGTCTGGAGACCAGTTGGTTCATTTCTTCCACAGAGGCGGGATGCAGAGAGTCGGCGGTCGGCGGCGGATCTGTTTTGGGTGGCTTGGCTGCAAACAGGGCAGGGGTACCTGCAAAGATTACGCTGATTGACACAAGAAAGAGGATTGTCTTCCAAAATCGACGGGGATCGGATAGAATGGCTTGCATCGAGTACCTTCCTGAAAATGGATATGTTCAAGCTTTTTTCAAATAACAAAGCCCCCGAAGGCGGTCAAGAACAATAAAACGATTTCGATAACTCGATGTTCAAGCTTTTTTTTGTAACCCGTTGAAAATACAATGTTCGCCAAATGCTTTGAAGAGGTAAATTATGAAAATCCATGCTCCAGTTTTTATTTTCGCTATTTTAGTTTTGTCCTTTAACGTTTTCGCTCAACAAAGCCCAAAACCAAAACCAAATTCGACTTGCGACAACGCCTGCATTGAAAAAATCCAAACCATTATTGATAATTATCGCAAGAAACACAATGTTCCCGGATTACAAGCTACTTTAAGTTTTGCCAACCAACCGATGCAAGTCTTTAGCAGCGGGTCAAAAACAGTTGATGGAAAAAACTCGATCGACGCTAATTCCCTCTTTGAAATTGGCAGCACCACTAAATCATTTTCGGCAGCGATTGTTTTACAGATCGTCAAAGAAGGAAAAATTAAGCTCGATGACACAATCGGCAAATGGTTTGGCGATGCGTACCCATCCTGGAAAGATAACACGGTTAATGATCTGCTTAATATGACTAGTACCACTTTTGATTATTTTGATAACGATGGCGGCATCTTTGAAAAAGCATATTGGCAAAATCCAACTCACATTTGGACCACTAAAGAATTAAACGATTTTT
>CAYQKZ010000525.1:0-2207 GCA_964418135.1 uncultured Desulfobacterales bacterium | reverse complement strand
GGGGAGGGCTGGGGTGGGGGTTTCAAAAGCGCAGATTGTACCCATTTGAAGTATATATAGACTTTCAGAAAATTCATTTCGCAAGGCATATGGGAGGGAATAGGTCTTTTTCGGCCATTACCCACCGATAGCGCAGCGGAATTATTTTTCTGAGCGATAATAGTTGAAGCGTAAAAAGATATTCCATTTCGGAAAGAGAAAGATTTTCATCAATACGGAGAAAAGATTATGTCCATGATTTGCGAAATTTGCGGTAAAAAACCCATGATCGGCTGTAATGTCAGCCATGCCCATAATGTCACCAAACGCCGATTCAACCCGAATCTTCAGCGCGTACGTTCTTTAAACAACGGCAGAGTTCAAAAAATCATGGTGTGTACCAACTGCATCAAGTCTGGCCGCATTGTCAAAGCGCCTTAATGATCGATGCGCTGTACATCCTGGATAGCCTTTACCTTTCGAATTTCAGATAATAGCCTGTTCAAATGATCGGTATTTCGAATTGACAGTGTAAACAGGCTATCCACAATGGCAGTCTCACCGATTTTTGAATTCGCGCTTAAAATATTTGCTCCGTTCTTACTGATGGTCATTGCCAGATCCGCCAGCAACCCTACCCGGTCATACGATTTTACATGAATTTTCACTGGATAGGTCTCCTTGATCGCATCATCCCATTCCACATCGATCTGCCGCTCCGGACTCATTGTCAATGCATTGATACAGTTTATACGATGCACCGTCACTCCGAAGCCTCGGGTGATATATCCGGTGATGGTATCTCCGGGCACCGGCTCACAGCACTTGCCGAACTTCACCAGGATATCGTCCATTCCTTTCACAATTACGCCGTCGGTTTTGGACTTTTTCTTTCGAACCTTACCAATAATTTTTTCTAGAAAAGATTCGTGAACTTCCTCCAGTTCAGCCTTGATTGAAAATTTTCGGATGATCTGAAGCGGGGTAATCTTGCCAAAACCCACACTGGCAAACAAATCATCGGCAGCCTTGAATCCAAAATGTCCAACTACATCATCCATTTCAGACGATTTGACCAATTCATTGAAATTCAGCCGATGTTTTCGAAAAGCTTTGTCACACATTTCGCGGCCTAGACTGATACTGCGGTCTTTTTCCTGCGTGCGCACCCATTGCTGTATCTTGGAGCGTGCCTTGACCGTTCGGACAAATCCAAGCCAATCTTTGCTGGGCGTATGGTTCTTTGTGGTGATGATTTCAACACTGTCACCCGTTGATAATTGATATTGAAGCGGCACGATTCGGCTGTTGACCTTGGCACCGGTACACTGATTACCGACTTCCGTATGGATCATATAAGCAAAATCCACCGGAGTCGCCCCCTTGGGAAGGGCCCGGACCTCTCCTCTCGGTGTAAAAACATAAACGTCGTCCGGAAATAAATCCAGACGGACATTTTCCATGAACTCATTGGGATTGCGGATATTCTGCTGATTATCGATCAGCTTTTGAATCCATGCAAACTGACGGGTAATGGATTCCTCGGCTCGCTGACCTTCTTTATAGCTCCAATGAGCGGCAATGCCGACTTTGGCTACCTTGTCCATCTCCCAGGTCCGAATCTGAATTTCGATGCGCTTACCGTCAGGCCCGATGACCGTGTTATGGAGGGATTGATACATATTCGGTTTGGGTCTGCCGATATAGTCCTTGATTTTGGAGTCGATCGGCTTCCATAACCCATGAATCAGTCCCAGGGCCGCATAGCATTGGGTGACGTTTTCGAGAATAATTCGGAACGCGATAATATCGTAGACTTCTTCAAAAGGCAGGGACTGTTTGATCATTTTCTGACGGATGCTGAATAGATTCTTATATCTGCCCAATACCTGACATTTCAGGTCATTCTCCGCCATGGTCGAACGAATCAACACCTTCACCTTTTCGATGTAGGTCTCTCGCTCGATCATATCCTTGCTGAGCAGATACTTGATATTCTCGTATTCCTCCGGTTGAAGATAACGGAACGACATGTCCTCCAGTTCATTTTTTATCCAGTATATGCCTAACCGGGACGCAATCGGTGCATAAATATCGAGGGTTTCCTGAGCGATTTCCTGTTTTTTCTTTTCGCTTTTATGATATTGCAGGGTCCGCATGTTGTGAATCCGGTCAGCCAGCTTGATGAGAATGACGCGCACATCGCGCTCCATGGCCAGCAGCATTTT
>CAYQKZ010000524.1:0-2212 GCA_964418135.1 uncultured Desulfobacterales bacterium | reverse complement strand
GGCTGGCTATCATTGTCGAAAATGCGCCTGTAGGCATTTTGATTGTTCAGGATGCGCAAATTACATTCGCCAACCCTGAGTCAATCGCAATGTTCGGTTTTGACAACATGCAATCATTCATCGGCTTGCCGCCGGCCGTGCTGATTGTGCCGGAAGAACGGGAAAAGGTTTTTCACCCATTTGATCGCCGGTTTGCCCGAACCCCTGAACTTGTCAAATTTGAAACCAGGGCTCTGAAACAAAACGGGCAGATATTTGAGGTCGCTGTTCGGATTACAACCATTCGTCACCAGAATAAACCGGCATCACTGATATTTATCGCCGATATCAGCCAGGAAAAGAGCCTGCGGATGCAACTTTTTCAAGCCCAGAAAATGGAAGCCATGGGGGTTCTCGCCGGCGGCATCGCCCATGACTTCAACAATATTCTCAGTGCAATTCTGGGCTATGGGGAACTGGCCGTCATGTCAACCGAACCGGGAACCCATATCCATGAATATCTTCAAGAAGTGCTTTGCTCCGGGCATCGGGCCGAGGAGCTGGTCCGACAGATATTGACTTTCAGCCGAAAGGACGAGATAGAAAATCACCCGCTTCAGCTCGATACGATGGTGAAAGAGGTCTTTAAAATGCTGCGAGCCTCCCTGCCATCGACCATCGTTATCCGCCAGAACTTCCGGATATCCGACTCGGCATTACCGGGAATGATTCTGGCCAATCCCACCCACATCCACCAGGTACTTATGAACCTCTGCACCAATGCCAAACAGGCCATGATGGAAACCGGCGGTCTGCTCGAAGTGGGGCTGGAAGACGTGGAACTGAATAACGATGAGGCTTCCCGGATATCGGGTCTGAAATCCGGCCCCTATCTCGTACTGACTGTGAAAGATTCAGGCTCTGGTATCGATCCGGCAATCAATGACCGGATATTCGAACCTTATTTCACCACCAAGCCATCCGGTGAAGGAACAGGTCTGGGCCTTGCCGTGGTTCACGGCATCATGACCCTTCATCAGGGGGCCGTTACCGTGCAGAGCGAACCCGGCAAGGGCACCCTTTTCACCTTATATTTCCCCAGGCTTCAAAATTTACAGCAACCGGCATTACAGGCCGATCAGCCCGTTTTCAGAGGCCATGAGCGGATTCTTATCGTCGATGACGAAGAGCCGCTGGTGCGCATGTGGTCCAATCTGCTTCCCCCTCTCGGCTACCAGGTTACCGGGCATGTTGACAGCATCGAAGCATTGGACGCCTTCAGCCGGCAGCCAGACGCATTCGATATTGTCGTTACCGATTACACTATGCCCAAAATGATCGGAACGGTTCTGGCACGGGAAATTCAAAAGATCCGGCCCGGCATGCCCATCATTCTGTGTACCGGTCTTGGCAACCAGTTGGCACCCGATCTGCTGAAAGCATCCGGAATTGGTAAGGTTCTGCGAAAGCCGGTGGGGATGCCTGCCGTGACGGCGGCCGTAGGGGAGCTCGGCGCTCAATGACCGTTCGCTGTTCACTGTTTCATCGTTCATCGTTCATCGTTAGCTGTGAACGGTTTCTGAAAACCGGCTAAATAGTCAGCGATGGATTCGAGGGAAAGCACCTGGTCTGCCGCACCGGCGGCAATGGCCGAGCGAGGCATTTCCGGGGCTTCGGCTGTTTCCGGATACTGAACCAGGGTTGTGCCTCTTTTCCGTTTGACAGCCATCAGGCCGCGGGTGCCATCGGCGTTGGCGCCGGTCAGCAGAATGGCGGTGACACCATTTCCATAGTCCTCAGCAGCGGACACAAACAGAACATCGATCGACGGCCGACTATGATGAACCGGTTCGTCGATCGACAGATGAAAGCAGCCGTCTTCGATCATGATATGATAATCTGCAGGCGCCAGATAGAGATGCCCGGAAAGTACAGGATCTTTATCATCCGGTTCGGCGGCCGGAATACGGCAGTGGTGTTGAATGATTTTGATCAGCACGTCTTCTTTGTTGGCTATCCGATGAAGAACAAGCACAACCGGATGGGGAAAGGACGAATCGATGCCGGAAAGGATCGTTTCCATGGCTTTGATTCCCCCTTTCGACCCGCCGATGACCACAATTCTTTCAGACGGATTCACCGGTAAACGCCCCCTCCCTGCTGAACACAATTGAAAAAGATTAACTGTTTGTAATCGTGATGTTTCCCCCCTCCCGGCCTCCCCCCGCTGGGG
>CAYQKZ010000523.1:0-2214 GCA_964418135.1 uncultured Desulfobacterales bacterium | reverse complement strand
GCGACACAACATCCGTCCTGATCGAAAAGCCCGATCCAGTTGGGGGAGCCTTCCACCAGCGTGCGATATAGTTTTTCGGATGCGGAAATCCGCGCCGATGACTCATCGTTGCTTTGCTGCATGACAAAAAATGCAACCAGCAGCAAGGCTGCAAACAGCGTGATGAGAATACTCACCAAACGCAATATTTTCCATGAACTCATCGTGCCCAGGATCACAAATGAAAGCCCCTCGACAGAAGTCGCTCGTTCGAAGACACGCAGGACTTCACCCCGGAAAGTGAACAGTGTTCCGGGAACAAAATGCGCTGGCAGCAACGATGACTCATGAATCATGGGAAATTGCTCAGATTGGGTGATCCGGTACTTGACTTCCTGGGTAATGGGCTGAAGCATGTTCAGAAAGAAGCCAGGATGCGTCGAAGACAGAATGATCCCGTTCGGATCTATCAGAAAACCGTAATTCTTATGCATTTGTAAAGCAAACAGGCTATCGATGTTCAATTGGATCACGGCGACACCGACAATTTCTCCTTCTGCATCTCTGATTGGAAAACTCGAATAGTACCCGGGCGCCTTCGAGATCAGCCCGACAGCCACATAGCGACCCTGCAATCCCGCCATCGCCTGCTTGAAATAGGAACGCATAGCATAAGAATGCCCGTCAGAGCTTAACGGCGTGCCGCGGCTGGATGAGGCCAGGACGGTTCCGGTTGAATCCATCACATAGCAGATGGAGTCCTGCGTGACCTTGGCATAACGGTCGAGTGTCAAATCGATTGCAGCGATATCGCTGAGGCTTTCGCTCCCGATGCCGGTGAGGTTGGGGGAAGCCGCCATGGATTGTACCAGATGATCTGCCGTTTCAACGGAAGATTCCAACATTTTCTGTGCCAGTCTGAGATCAGAGTCATACTGTTCCTCATCGCGGTGCTGTCCGTATTCACCAAAGGAGTAGGTTGCGATCCAACCACCGATCAGAACAGCGACCAAGGCTGCGATCGTCCGTCCCTCACGACGAAACGCAGCCATCGAGATGCTATCGTTGAATGCCGCGCTGCGCCACTTGCAGTAATGCTGCCAACTGGCCGCAGCCACCGTACAGGCCAAGATGCCCCTGAACAACTGGATTGGAAAACCGGTGAAGGAAAGAAAAGCGCTTTGATTGAGAAAATCAGCAGGAAAGAAATCGGCATTCGGTACCACAATACCCGTAGCCACCCCATAGAGACACATGGAAAAGGCGGCTGTCGAAAGAGAGAGACTCGATGGATGCGCCACATGCCGATACCGCCATAGGGCCGCTGCTGTCCACAGGCTGCCAGTGAGCCCAAGAGCATACCTTGCAGAGACATTCAGCCCGGATAAACCCGAAAAAGCACCGAAACCGGCAAACAGCAGCAGTGGTATCAATATCCACTGTCCGGGTCCTTTTTGATAAAGCGCCCGCGATCCCGCTCGACCAAACTCAACCAAAAACAGAAAGGACAGAATCATCACCATCAACCGAACTAAAGAAAAGGCAGTGCTATCCTTCAAACTGAAAGCCACCAGTTCGAACCATTCGTTAATCCCGTGTACAATGCCGAACAGACATAGCCACTTCCAAGGCAATGGCTGTTTCTCCAGGCGGCTCAGACACCGGGCGGCAGCAGCCAGAAAGATAAAGCCCAGACCGTAGAAAAAAAATATATAGTCCATTTGAATTTGAAAAAAGTTCGAAGCCATCCTGCCGCGCTCCTGTCCGGGTCCGTTTAAAGAAAAATTGGGTTTGGATTGTTTTCATCACCTATCAGATTCAGTGAAATGGAACAACTGGTAGTTTTATAGACTTTCAGAAAATGCATTTCGCAAGGCAGCAGGGAGGAAATTGGTCTTTTTCGGCCATTTCCGACAGATAACACAATGAATTTATTTTTTTTAAATGACTATAGCATCATAACTTGTGTTTTTTTTAATCGATTATTGACTCATAACAATTTCTTTGAGAGAAGAGCCGACAGGGACATTTGACATTGACGAAAATCTCAGTACAGAGCTATATTACATAAAATTGGCAAATTACCCGAACTCTTTGGAGGATGAACGTAAATAAATGAAAAAATTAATATTGTTTCTCTTGTCGGTATTGTTATTTTCGAGCCTGGTTTCAGCGCAAGATTCCACCGGCATCACCGTTGTTGAATTGGCAAAATCGCGTAAAAGCTGGGATGGG
>CAYQKZ010000522.1:1450-2222 GCA_964418135.1 uncultured Desulfobacterales bacterium | reverse complement strand
GGTTTCAGAAAGCGGGTGGTCGGTGCGGTCTGAAAACGGAATATGGGCATAGACAAATGTTCTTGGAATCCAGTATTCCTGAAAGCCGTGAGGGGCATATCCCGAAAACGGCTGATCCCATTCGTGGCTGGGCACCCCGTGATGATCGATCATGATTTCCGGCAGCCATCTTTTCCATAATTTGGATTTTGCGGCAGCTTCGGGAAAGCGGGGAGGATTTCGAAAATAATCGCTGTAATATTCTGACCCCAAAGCGTTATAGCGGGCCGCATGGAGTTTTCTCCCCGAACCCTGTGGCAGCATTTCTTCGAGGGTGGCCACCCCGTCCGGATTTTCAATCGGAACAAAGACCATGTTCACATGCCGCAGCCATTCCTGACCCGGTAATGTCGTTGCAAGCGTCCATGCAGTTATTAAACAGGCAGGGGTGCTGGAAATTTCGTTGGCATGGTGTCTGGCATTGCAGAAAATCGTCGGTTTCAGCAACCTGAGCTTGGGGATGGACACGCACTTGCCGCGGCTTGCCAGAACAGCCTCAACAGCCCACACCGGCTTTTTCCGATAAGAGTTTGCCGCCCGCCAGACCGACAAATGCGAAACCATGGTGAATCGTTTCAGCCAGTCATGGACTTCTGAATACGGAAGCAAACGATTCGCCGGCGGTGTATCGACCCACCGGAGGACCCGACCTAACGAGCGACGAAAATCGGAGGCAGGTTGATGCACCGGGGATTTCAGCCACAACCCGATATGGCCCGGAAACCGATCTGCA
>CAYQKZ010000522.1:0-1440 GCA_964418135.1 uncultured Desulfobacterales bacterium | reverse complement strand
AAGTTCATCCAATTCTTCCTGGCGTTTTTTACTTTCGGCAATCAGCTCATCCATCTTATCGTCATTCTTCTTTTCGGAAAGAATGGAAATATCGACCCGAATGGATGTATCCGTCAACAGCAGCCCCTTGATCCGCGTCTCGAAGCTGCCGGCCTCAGCCTCGCACCCAACATCTGCCGGCCACACCATAGGTTGTGCAACCAGGCGGGCCGAGGGGTTTTTCCCGCGAAGACAGGAATAGGTTTTGGGCATAATCCTTCCCAATTGAAGGAAATCCGGAAGGCTGCAAGTTTGGCTGAAATGGGCAAATGCCGCCAGAAGCACAAAATAAATATCTTCATGCAGGGCTTCCATGGGGCAAATCCGCTCTTCGCCAATTCCCAAAGCTTCATCTGTTTCTTCGATCCAGACACTGAATCGGATATTTTCCCAGAACGCCAGTGCATGTTCACGGGAACTTTTTATGTGCCGATTCTGCATCGATTCCATGAGAGTCGGCAGCCAGTTCTTTTGAAATATCTGCCAGAACATCTCTCGATCGGTTGGGATCGGCTGATCCAGGATCACCTTATCATCGTGCCAAAGCCGGATGCCGCCGGTTGTCGGATGAACATAGCCATGATCCGGACACCCATCCAGATACATCATCCGGGACCATCTGGGTGAGAACCCTTGGTCAATCAGGACTTCTTTTAAAGAAGATATTGCCTGGATGCGATAGATATCCGGCTGATCCGGGTTTTCGGTGAAGCAGACATGGTCGGTTTCAAGTCCCAACTGGCCCGCAATCAATTCGGCTGCAGGGAAAAGCTCTTGAAGCCAGCGGCTGCGAAGCTCGAGCGCCCCATCCATGCCGATAAATGGCTTGTAAAAAATATCAAGCCTGGCAATGTCCGGCCGGCATTTCAATTCGGGAAGAATCCCCTCCAGCAGCCAACTGAGTCCGGGTTTATAGGCATTCAGGACGATCAGCTCCGGATCATAGCCTTGAGATCGAAATCTTTCTTCCAGCATATTTTTGATATATTTCCGTTTTTCCTCCGGCTTGCTGAGCAGGATCATTCCATGAATTTTTCCGATTCCATCGGGAATGCGTGAAGCCAGATCGAGTATCACAGCGATTTCTCCTGTCCAGACAGTATGGTCTTCGATTTTTCCATCGGTACCGGGTTCAACGGGTGGGGTGCTGAATTCCTTGGCTGGATGAGAAGATTGCGGCGTGTTTTTCAAAATTGTCTGAGGCGGATTTCCGGTCATCCCCGCAGAATCGTTTTGTCCGGCAAAAGCTTTGCAAGAAACAATCCGCTGAACGGTCGCCACCTGCTCTCGGAATCTATCGATATTTTTACTTCCCGGGCCGCTATCTGCCCACGCCCAGGCAATCCATTGTTTCAAAGCATTCGGAAGGGTTCTTGTATCTCCCTGAATATGGACCACCTG
>CAYQKZ010000521.1:0-2234 GCA_964418135.1 uncultured Desulfobacterales bacterium | reverse complement strand
GACAATCTGGTCAATCAAAAAATTGCTCAGAAATTGCTGGAAAAATTTGGCTATTATTCGAATACAGTTTCAAATGGTCAAGAGGCCATAAAAGCCCTTGGCATGATCGATTATGATATAGTTCTGATGGATGTGGAAATGCCAGCCATGGATGGATTGCAGGCTACAGCCCATATCCGCAATCCTGCATCGGAAGTCATGAATCACAAGGTTCCCGTAATTGCCATGACTGCTCATGCCATGAAAGGAGATCGGGAAAAATGCCTGGAAGCCGGCATGGATGATTATCTTTCCAAACCGGTCAAGCCGCAGGAACTCCTGAATGTGGTTGAAAAATGGAGATGGAAGGTCGAAAAGGAAGGATCAGCGACCTCTGCCGTCGGTCATCTTTTTCAGAATGAGACAGGCATTGGTTCCCCCAAATCCGAATGAATTGGACATGGCGTAAACCACATTTATTTTTCTAGCCACCTTGGGAACATAATCCAGATCGCATTCCGGCGAAGGATTTTCCAGATTCAGGGTGGGGGGAACCATTCCATGATGAATGGCCAGGGCGGTAAAAACAGTCTCGATGCCACCGCCTCCACCAAGAAGATGACCGGTCATCGATTTGGTAGCACTGATAGCGATCCGGTAGGCATGGTCTTTAAAAACCGTCTTGATCGCCATTGTTTCATACATATCGTTCATCTGTGTCGAGGTGCCATGTGCATTGATATGATCGATTTCAGTTTCTGATATACCGGCATCTTTGATGGCAGCCTGCATACAGCGAGCTGCACCTTCTCCGCCGGGTGCCGGTGCTGTCATGTGAAATGCATCGCCGCTCATACCGTACCCTACAACTTCCGCATAGATTTCAGCGCCTCTTTCCAGGGCCTTTTCGAGTGCTTCGAGTATCAGAATACCACTGCCTTCGCCGACAACGAATCCATCTCTCTGGTTATCGAAAGGCCTTGAAGCTTTTTCCGGTTCATCATTGCGTGTGGAGAGAGCTTTCATGGCATTGAAACCGGCAATACAGGTGGGAGTAATGACCGATTCCATCCCACCAGTGATCATTACATCCGCAGCACCTCTCTGAATGATTTTAAAGGCGTCACCCACAGCATGGGTGCCGGCGGCGCAGGCAGTGGCGACCGATGCGTTCGGTCCTTTGGCTCCGAGGTTAATGGCAATCATGCCGGGTGCCATGTTGCCGATCATCATGGGAATAAAAAATGGACTGACCCGCCCAGGGCCTTTCTGATCGATAAGCCGGGCCGTTGCCTCGAGAACCGAAAGCCCTCCCAACCCGCAGCCTGTCAATACACCTACACGTTCTGAATTCGCGCCATCGATTGTTAAGCCTGAATCTTCCGTTGCCATACGGGCTGCAGCCAGGGAATAGGCAATGAATCGCTCAATCCGCCTGGCCTCTTTTTTGGGCAGAAAATCTTCAGGATTAAAATTTTTGACTTCACCGGCAATCCGGGTTTCATAACAGGAGGTGTCAAAGCGGGTAATTTCTCCAATACCGGATTTTCCAGCACATAATGCCGACCAAGTTTCATCCTTGCCAATTCCTATCGGCGTTACCAGACCCACACCAGTTATCACAACCCTTCTGTTCAATGAGTCCTCCTTTTCTGACGCGTATTCTGCTGCCGCACAGTCGGTTTCATCTTAACAAATTAGTGGGAATTGATGAAATTAATGGCATCTTTCACACGAACAATTTTTTCAGCCGCTTCATCGGAAATTTCAATATCGAATTCCTCTTCCATGGACATAATGAGCTCTACCAAATCCAGAGAGTCTGCACCCAGATCATCCACAAAAGAGGCCTCCGGCACAACTTCACTTAGATCAACCCCAAGCTTTTCAGCTATGATTTTTTTAACTTTATCTTCAACAGACATTGTTCCTCCTTGATTATTCAAAAATGGACGGCAAGCTGCCAGTGAACGATCACCGGTTGTTATCTATGCTTGCAGAAAGGGGTTATTTTTATAGACTTTCAGATACTTCTTACATGTTACATGTACATTCCACCGCCGACATGAATTACCTGCCCGGTGATATAGGAAGCGGCTTCCGATGCCAGAAAAACAACCACAGCGGTTACATCCTGTGGTTTTCCAAATCGGTTCAGCGGAATCTGTTGCAGCATGGCCTCCTTGTTTTTTTCTGAAAGCACTTCGGTCATATCTGTTTCAATATATCCAGGAGCGATCGCATTCACGGTGATA
>CAYQKZ010000520.1:0-2241 GCA_964418135.1 uncultured Desulfobacterales bacterium | reverse complement strand
ATAGGTGGTTAATTTATTGGCGGAGAAGTCCGGCGAGCATACTGCCTGTCGTGATTATTGTTCTTGAAAGTCATCGGGGATTTTGCTATGCGTGTACACATTTTTTAATAACGGAACTCACGGAAAAAATATTTTTCGCGTAGTTTCACCTAATGCATTTTGTGCTGAAAAAGGACGTTGCCATGCCAGAAAAAACCATCTTCAGTATCTGCGGTATGTGTTCTGTTCACTGCCCTGTTCAGGTGAATGTTCAAAATGGTGAATGCCGATTTATTCAGGGAAATTCCCATGCTCCCGGCATCAACGGCGGTTTGTGTGCGCGCGGCGCCGCTGGGATCGATCTGATCCGGGATGAAGAGCGGCCGCAGTTTCCGATGATTCGAAAGGCCGGAAGGGGAGAAGGCGGCTGGCTTCGGGTTTCCTGGGATGAAGCGCTGGATCGGGTGGCAGAGAAAGTATCCGACATTCAGGCCCGGCATGGCAAGCAAAGCCTGATGGGGTCGGATGGGGGCGGGTGTTTTTCAGATTTGACCGCAGCCTTTTTCCGAGGTCTGGGTACTCCCAATTACCATACCGGCGGCGCTGGCTGCGACATCAATGTGCATCATGCGGCCCAATCGCTGTTTGGATTCGGTGCAGACGAGCTGGTGTTCGATTATAGAAAAGCCAAATACGTTGTTCTCCAGACCCGCAATGTCTTTGAATCCATCGACGTCAAAGAAGTCAACGATCTGCTGGTGGGGCTTGAGTCTGGATGTAAACTGGCGGTGATAGACATCCGGGCGACGATATCCTCGGCCAAGGCCGACCGCTTTCTGATGATCCGTCCGGGTACGGACTATGCGCTGAATCTATCCGTGATCCATGTGCTGCTGGCACAGGAACTGTTCGATGCAGAATTTGCCAGGGCCTGGATCAACGATCTGGATGCCCTGCAAGCGTTCGTTTCGCCCTATACGCCGGCATGGGCCGAGGCAGAGACCGGACTTTCTCAAGAGGCGATCCTCTCTCTGGTACAGGAAATTGCCAAGGCAGCGCCTGCTGTCATCTGGCATCCGGGGAAAATGACGGCTCGCTATCAGGATTCGTTTTATGTCAGTCGTACGGCCTTTATCATCAATGCGCTGCTGGGCGGCATCGGGGCGCAGGGCGGGCTGGCGCTTGCGGCCCGGCCGGAAAGTATCGGCCGCAGCAGCCTGAAAAAGCTGGTGGATCTGCTGCCTGCACCAGAGGGGGCTCGTGCCGACGGGGTGGGCGTGAAATATCCGATATTTGACCCGGACAGGGGGCTGCTGCACCAGGCGTTTCAGGCCATCGATACCCAGAGTTCCTGCCCGGTCAAGGCATATATGTGCTTTGGCCACGACCCGCTGGCAGAATATCCGGACCCGGCGGCTTTATCACAAATTCTGGATAAGCTCGAGCTTATCGTCTGCGTTGCGCCGTTCTGGTCTCAGATTGCCTGGCATGCGGACATCGTGCTGCCGGTATCGTCGTATCTGGAAGAAGAGAGCATTCTTGTTCAGCAGAACGGGTTGAAACCAGCCTTTGGGGCTCGGTTCCGCTGTGTCCAACCCAGATGGGACAGCCAGTCGAGCTGGAGTCTGATTGCAGAGCTGTCCAGGCGCCTGGGGATTGGCGCCTTGTCTTTTGACAGTATTGAGGATATCTGGCGTTATCAACTGCAGGAAACCGGCGTTTCAATGGAAGATTTCAAAGAGACCGGGCGGGTGGCGCTCACTGAAAAGCCGGTTTACGAAAAACTTGGCTCCGAGCGGCTGCATACAGACAGCGGGAAAATTGAATTGGTCAATTCCCGGTGGGAGAAAGCCGGCATGGCTTCGCTGGCGCCCTATGTTTCAAAGCCAGCACCCGGGCAGGGGCTTTATCGGCTGACCACCGGCGGCTGTTCGCTTCATGTAAAGGGCCACACGATCAACAACCGGCGGTTGTTTTCGCAGATGCCGGAAAACGAGCTGTGGATCAGCGAGATAGCGGCCCGCGACATGGGTGTGTCCGATGGGCAGCGGGTTGTGGTCTCTGGCAGTGGCTACAGCGCCGAGATCAATGCCCGGATCAGCCCCTTCATGCACCCGCAAGCCGTGTTCATGGTACGGGGATTTGGCCGTACCATTCCAGCCGAATCCAGGGCCTGTGGCAAGGGGGCGTCAGACGTCCGCCTGATGACCGGGGGGCTCGACCGCTGGGATACGGCCGGTGGCGGATTGGCATTTCAGGAGC
>CAYQKZ010000519.1:0-2247 GCA_964418135.1 uncultured Desulfobacterales bacterium | reverse complement strand
ACAACTTGATAAGTCAATATAAAAATAATTATTGACTTAACAAAGAAAGTTGTTAAATAGCAATAAAAACAATTTCGTTCACTTAAATGGACATTTTATTATTAATCGATCGGCAATTCAAAATGACGACACCGCATATTTTTTCAGACACCACACTCTACCTGATGCGGCATGGCGCCATCGAAACTGGTCAGGAAAAGCGGTTTGTCGGACAGATCGATCTGCCGCTTAGCCCCGAAGGCCGAAAACAGTCCGAACAGCAGGGCCGCTTCCTGATGGATATTCCGTTTTCGCAGGTGTGGTGCAGCGATCTGATCAGGGCGCAGGAAACCGCCGCCATTGTCTGCCAGGGTCGTAATCCAGCGATCCAATCGGCCTTGGAACTGCGCGAGATCCACCTGGGTCGATGGGAGGGAATGCCAATGTCACTGCTCAGAGAACAGTTCCCGGATGTCTGGCAGGCAAGAGGACAGGATATCGGTCATTTCCGGCCGCCCGAAGCAGAAAGTTTTGCCGATCTTCAGCAACGGGCCGTTCCGTTTATCCGGCAAATCGCCAGCCAATCGGCCGGCAACATCCTGATTGTCACACATGCCGGCGTCATCCGTGTGCTGATTTGCGAGGTACTGGAGATGCCGCTGTCACATCTTTTTCGGATTCACCTGGATTATGGAGGGTTAACGCTCATCAAAGATATCAATGGCAGATCTCAGGTTATGGGAGTGAATCTCTCCCCTGCCCTGCTGACAACTGACGACTTAACTTAGGAGAACATCATGCTTTTACCCAAATTCGATTTTCATGAGCCCAAGACATTGAACGAGGCATGTCAGATACTGGCCGAATATGGCACCCAAGCCAGACTTCTTGCCGGCGGAACCGATCTGATGGTCAACATGAAGAAGAAAATTCTGTCTCCCCAGCAGGTGGTTTCAATTTCAAGAATACCGGAATTGAAGAATTTAGAGACATCTGCTGATCATGTCCGAATCGGAGCCTGTTTTACCGTAGCGGACCTTTGCGAATCGGATGCAATCCAGAGGCATCTGAGCGCGCTTTCTGAAGGCGCCAAAAATCTGGGAACCCCGTTGATCCGGAATCTGGCAACTATCGGCGGCAATATCGGGTCTGCCAGGCCCGCAGCCGATCTGCCCCCGCCACTGATGGCTTATGGCGCCCAGGCGGTTCTTGTCAGTGTTTCCGGCAGCAGAACAGTCCCTTTAGACCAGTTTTTCCTGGGCCCTGGCTTTACCACCATGAAGCCCGATGAAATCCTGTCCGAAATTCAGGTACCGCTCCTGCCATCAGGTGCTGGCGCCGGATATATCAACATCGGTGTCCGAAAAGGTCAGGACTGCAATCTGGTGAATGTGGCCTCTTTTATTGCACTCAACGCAGACGGCACCATTCAGAATGCCCGGGTCGTGATGGGATGTGTCGGCCCCTTCCCCCTGCGGGCCAGAACCGCCGAAAACATGCTGATGGGTCAGAAGCCGGACCCGGCACTCTTTGCCAGCGCCGGAGCCGCCGCCAGTTCAGACAGCACCCCCATTGATGACTTCCGGGGAACTGCCACCTACAAAAGAGATATGGTCGGGGTGCTGACCCGCAGAACACTCGACATTGCATTCCACAAAGCCACCCATCGTCAATAAAGGGAGAATACGCATGAAAAAACTGATTCATCTGACCATCAACGATCAATCCTATGAAGTGGCCGTGGAACCCAACCAGACCCTGGTCGATCTGCTCCGGTATCAATTGGGGCTTACCGGAACCAAAAAAGGATGCGAAATGGGAGACTGCGGTTCCTGCACGGTCATCATGGATGGCAAAGCCGTCAATTCCTGCCTGGTTCTGGCCCTTCAGGCCGATGGCCGCAATATCCAGACCATCGAAGGCCTGGAAACCGCAGAAGGACTGCATCCGATTCAAGAAGCCTTTGTTGAAAAAGGCGCCATCCAGTGCGGATTCTGCTCATCGGGCATGATTCTTTCGGCCAAAACCCTTCTGGATCAAACCCCCAACCCCAGTGAAACACAGATCCGCAGAGCCCTGGCCGGAAACCTCTGCCGCTGTACCGGATATCAGAAAATCATCGAAGCCGTTCAATCCGCAAAAACAATATAATAAAAGTATGAAGTATGAATGATCCAAAGGGCCACCTGCCGACTTGTTACGAGACATTCAAACTTCATACTTATCACCAATCAGGGAGATTTCTCATGAGCGAATATACCGTCATTA
>CAYQKZ010000518.1:0-2247 GCA_964418135.1 uncultured Desulfobacterales bacterium | reverse complement strand
GGTCGAGGGCGAAAATGACCCTCGCATACTGGAGTCTTATTTTCTGAATTTCCAGAGGGGCATGGCACCGATGGCACATCCACCCGGTGTCAACAGTTCCGTCTGACCATTCGGTAGTCATAGCCCCGGTCCTCGCTTCATCTCCATTCTGTGGGAATAAGCACTGTGAATTAAATAATCTGTTCCGGAGAAAGAGTATTCCACCCAGTATGTAACCCTTCCCGGCCTCAGAAAAGCCAATGACCGTCCGGTGGAAGGATGGATGAACTTTTCACCGGTGGTTTCAGCATGATGGATGGTCTGTTCGATATCCTCTTTCCGGATTCCGCGATCGGCCATAAGATGCGCGACTTCCTCTGAGATGATCAGACGGGTAAAGTCCTGTGCGGTCATGGGTTCCTCAATTCCGCCGCTGAGTGGTCCGGGCGGTATATGAACAGATGATAACCCTTTCCTGCTGCTTTGCGAAATGAATTTTCTGAATGTCTATATAAGATTATCTACCGTCTTAACGGCTAATTGTCAATAATCAGCCATAAAAATGAATGTTATTCGTCTGATTAACGGGTTGATATCGGGGTGAAACGAATGGCTCAGATTTCATCATGATCAATTAACTCGATGGCCACTTTTTCTCCGGCGTTGACATACAGGACGTTTTCGGGAAGGATGATCAAGCAGTTGGCTGCACTCATCGAACGCAGCATGGACGGTTTCTGATTGGCTGTCGGCGATACATAAATCTCATTGTTCTTGATGGTATAGAAGCCTCGCATCAAATGATGGATTTCCGCAGATCGGACATCTTCTTCCAGAATGGCATGAACAACCGGTTTGTTGATTCGGGTTGCTCCCATCAGTTTGAGCAAGGCAGGCCGCACAAACTCAATAAAAGACGTGAGCGTCGGTACGGGATTGCCCGGCAAACCAAAAATCAATCGATTACCCTTTTTCCCAAAAGAACAGGGACTGCCGGGTTTCACATTGATCCGTTCGAACTGGATGTCGATATCGAGGTCGGCGTAGATATCTCTGACATAATCATATTTTCCCATGGATACACCGCCGGTTGTTATGATCACATCGGATTTCAGGGCCTTGATAAACAGTTCCTTCAATGCAGTCATGCTGTCTCTGGCAATGCCCAAATAGTGGGGATGACAGGAATATTTTTTTACTTCCGAGTACAGGGTATAGGCGTTGACATTTCGAATTTGGCCGCTCCCGATCGGTTCCCCGACTTCGGCTATTTCATCACCGGTGGAGATGATCGAAACCGTCGGCTGTCTATAGACGGATATTCTCTCGCGATTGAGTGACGCCAGCAGACCGATATCTGAAGATTTCAAACGATCGCCTTTTTTCAGCAAGTTATCTCCGATATCGATATTCTCTCCGGCGAACCGGTAGTTGTTGTACTGACTCGCCTTATGGAATATGCTGACAAAATCGTCGTCTTCTTCCGTATCTTCGAACTTGATGACTGAATCCGCACCGGATGGAATCGGCGCGCCGGTCATGATTCTTACGGCTGTTCCCCTTGATACGTCGAGGCCGGCAACGGTGCCGCCGGCCTGAACCTCTCCGATCACGCGAAGCCTGGCAGGGTGATCCGTGGAAGCCCCCTGGATGTCTGCCGAGATGATGGCATAACCATCCATTGCAGAATCATCGACGCCCGGAATCTGGATATCCGATATGATGTCTTCGAATAAAATACGCTGGGATGCATCCATCATGGAGATTGTTTCACTGTTCAAGGGGATGACGGAATCGAGAATGGTCGTTCGGGCTTTTTCGAAAGATACGGATAGATTCTTGGTCTGCATCGGGTAATTTCTCTATATAGTGGATGTGTTCTGTTCTGGGGTATTCCTGGAACAGTTGGCGGCCTGTTGTTCGTTGTCAATGTAGCTATATCGTAACTATAAGGGCGATACGGTTTGTCGTCAAGGAAAAACCCGGAAAATGAGAGTGAGACATCGCTGCCGACGGATAAGATGTGTTGAAGTTTCGTCTATTACATGAAGCATCAATTGAAAAATATCTGATATTACAGAATTATTTTTGATGAATTCTTCAATTGACATCAAAGAGACAGTATCTTATATAATCGCTATGCCAAAAATGGCATGTATTTGTATCGCTGTTCAGTCAAGGCTTGCGCCGTTCGGTGGATACCGGGCGGGTTGTGTTCGAATTCACCTGAAAAGAGGAGGGCCGGCATGATTCGAAAAAATTTGAATA
>CAYQKZ010000517.1:0-2247 GCA_964418135.1 uncultured Desulfobacterales bacterium | reverse complement strand
CAATAAGCATCCCGGCGCCTGACCAAAGGCCCAAAATCAATAAGGATATGGCGGCCGTCATTCATTTGGTCACGAAGACGTAATGCGTCGATGGCACGACCATGTTTACGGCACGAGGCCAAGGTAATTTAGTGGGTGAGATCATTCCACTTATTCATGAGATATTCTTGATTGTTCAAAAAGAACCGTTTATTTTATTCATCGGCCATTGTTTCAATCATTCCGTTCATTTCCTCTTTAAACAGGAAATGAATGAGGGGGATGGAAACGATGATAGCCATCTGAATTTACGGTGATGGCGTTTGCAAGGGCTGTGGCGGTTGTGCCAGCCGTTTCTTCAGGCTGGCATCGAACGCATCTGCCTCTTTCTGAAAGGCGGCCCGGCGTTTTTCGTAGGCTTCCACCCGGGCGTTCAGATCGATCACTTTTTGATTATGAGCCTTTACCGCGTTATTACCGGAAATGGTTTTCCTCTCTTCGGAAAGAGACAGCGATTCTTTCATCAACTGAGCGTATTCTGCATCCAGAGCCGTTTTCATTTTAAGAAGTTCATCGATCCGGGATGGCGCATTTGAATTTTCCTCGGTTGGAGGAATGTCCGTGTCCAAATCACCTGCCAGGCTTTCCGACAACTTCCGACTTGGATCGTCCGTTTCTTTTCGGCCAGAAGGCTCTTGAGCGGCTGAAGGTTCGGCTGGGGCAGATGTGTTTTCATAAATGGAAGCCCTTGGCCGCTGGTTTTCTGGGACGTCGGACAGATTGTCGGTAAAGCGGACAACCCCGCTAATATCCTGATAGCGGTACATTTCCGCGCAAACTGGATGCACCGGCAAAAAAAATCCAATCATCAACATGAAAACAAAATGTTTCATTCAGAGTACTCCTTTTGAATTCAGCGAGATAGACATTCAGATAAATAATTTCGGTGCGTTATCGGTCGGGAATGGCCGAAAAACGCCTATTCCCTCCCTCCTGCTGTCTTGCGAAATGAATTTCTGAAAGCCAATAAGAAATGAAGAAAATCGTTTTGTCGGCAGTGAACAACGCTCTGCCAAATCTGGTCACGGTTCACAGGTTACAGTGTTGGTATTTGGCTAACCTATTGATCTTTTTTGAATATCTCCCGCCAGGTAACCATCGATGGGGGCAGAGGCGGGCCGATGATCGGGTTGTTATAGGGGCCCTTCGTTAAATCAATTCCGCTTGGGGTTTTGACATAAAGGTTCTCATCGTCCACCACCGGCGCAGACAGAATATCTCCGGTGTCGATGGCGAATTTCGGTACAGGCGATTCCGATTGTTCGATGTCCATCACATACAATTTTCCGGCGTTGGATGCCGGGTTTCCGGCACCTTCACAGGGGTCTTCGGTTTCCGATGTGGTGGTGCCGAAATAGATTCTGCCGGCGGCTGCAAATGCCGATGCAAATATCCGGTGACCGGCAGGCAGCGCGTACAACCAGTCCAGTGTGACTTTACTGTTGTCGCAGTCACCTTTTTCGGAGGTATCGACATACGCAAAAAAATGATACGTGGTGTCCGTAGTATTGATGGTTTCATCATAGTATGGACTGTCTCCCGTTCCAAACAGGATTTTGATATTATATTCCAATTTGCCCATTTCGTCATAGGTATTTTCAACCACGACCACCGGCGACGCATAAATGGGGTGATGCTGCTGATTCGATGCCAGGGTGGCGCTGTAATTGTCGGTGAAATCGTTATTGATGATACACTGGGTATAGCTGCCGATACTGCCGGGATCGCCTGGAATGTTTATTTTGTATAGATAGCCCTTGTCCGTACCGATATAGACGCGGTCAACATAGCCGTCAACATCCGAATCCACCACCGCCGGTTGACCACTGGGAACCCCACCGATGCCCGCACTGACCGAATCCAGAAAAATCCTCTGGATAACACTTCCATCTGCGATATTGATCACGTAGACAGAAGGATACAATGTATTGTCGTACGTTTTGCCGGAAACGAAAAAAGCCGCCCATGTTTTGGGATTGATACGGCCGATAACAGCAACCGCCGGCGATGATCGGCTCCGGAATAAATCGGGATCGGCAAATTCCCATAAAAATGTCGGATTGAGCGGATGGGTAACATCCAGACAAAACACCGTATCTCCGCCGTTTCCTTCGGCGCTGAGCAGAATCGTTTTCCAGGTACCGCCGATCATCACATCGCTTACGGTCGGCGATGCGTCCACATAAGCCTGATCTTCGCCGGACAACA
>CAYQKZ010000516.1:0-2251 GCA_964418135.1 uncultured Desulfobacterales bacterium | reverse complement strand
CGGCAGCCGGCGGAATGTAGAAATTTCCATTGTCCTTCGGAAGGACAGTTTGGGAAATGCTGCGGGATTTCGGTGCATCGTGCGGGATGTGACGCTCCGGAAAAAGGCGGAGGCGGAACTGATGAACCAGCGAAGCCATTTGGAGGCAATTTTTCAAAGTGTCGATGATGCCATCATTACCGTTGATCAACACCTGAATGTGACAGATACCAACGAGGCGGCTACGAAAATCTGCGGTCTGCTGCCCGAGGAGCTGACGGGTGATTTTTTCAGCATTCATCACGAAAACTGCAATCAGGCGTGCCGGGATATCCTGATGGAAACGATTCGACAAAAAACATCCATCCGGAATTTCCCCGTGAATTGTGGCCGAAAAAAAGCCCCCCTGCAAAATGTCAGTTTATCGTGTGCACCGCTCTTGGACCGCACCGGAAATTTTCTGGGTGCGGTACTTGTTATCCGGGATATCACGCGTCTGTGTGATCTGGAACAAAAACTCAGGGAGCGATGCCGGTATCACCAGTTAATCGGAAATAGTTCGGGGATGCAGAATATTTATCAGTTGATCGAAACGATATCCGACTACGAGGCCACCGTCCTGATAACGGGTGAAAGCGGCACCGGCAAGGAACTGGTGGCCAAAGCCATTCACGACAGCGGCGTTCGGCATTATAAACCGTTTGTCACGGTGAATTGTTCCGCGCTTGCCGAACATCTTCTGGAAAGCGAGTTGTTCGGACATGTGAAGGGTGCTTTTACCGGTGCCATCCGGGATCATTTGGGCCGATTCCAGGTTGCCGATACCGGCACGCTGCTGCTCGACGAAATTGGCGACATTTCTCCGATGATCCAGTTGAAGTTGCTGCGTGTGCTTCAGGAAAAGAAATTCGAACGGGTTGGAGATATCCATCCCATTCAGGTGGATGTCCGGATCATCGCCTGCACTCACCATGATTTGAAAGAAAAAGTGCGGTGCGGTTTATTTCGTGAGGATCTGTACTATCGGTTGAATGTGCTTGAAATCAAAGTTCCGCCGCTGCGGGATCGCCTGGAGGATATGCGGCTTCTGGTTGATCATTTCATTTCCCGCTTCGAAAACAAATTTAAGATCATCGTGGAGGACATCAGCGACGACATATTCAATGTTCTCATGAAATATTCCTGGCCGGGAAACATCCGGGAACTGGAGCATTGCATAGAAAGGGCCGTAATATTATGTCAGGGTGGCCGCATTACCTTCAGCCACATTTCTCCTGAAATCGTTCGCCAAACCCAAAAAACCAGTCCGGCGGTAAAAATTCAATCGGCGAAAGAACCCCAGGAGATTCTGAAAATACTGAATCAAACCGACTGGAACAAGGCAAAGACAGCCCGTCTGCTAGGAATTAGCCGAAAAAACCTGTATGAAAAAATCAGAAAATACCGCATCGCCCCTTCAAAACCATCCAGTATGTAACAGGTTACACAGGTGGCCTGTTTCATATGTGTAACCTGTTACATATTGTTCTTGGATATCCCTGCCCCTCTCATTCAATGAGCTTTTTTAACCTACTTGAATAACAAGCATTTTTTAAATCCGGTCTAATAGTCAGGATTGGCATGAATTTTGACTATCACTATTCATCGATCGGTTTTTGGCACCTGGTAAAATAACCCCGGTACCCCAGTTATCCCCAATATAGCCGGAAAGGCACTGGTTCAGTTCAATGGGATACCAAAATCCACAAGAATCATTCGGTTATGGCAGACCGCCGCCGGGAAACAAAAACCGACTTCCTGTATCTGCTGGCAAATATATCTTTTAAATTACCTTTTCACCAACTCTGCGGAAGGATTCGATGATTCGATATCAATGTATTGAACTAGTGCCAATGCAACCATTTACCAGAAATATGAGCAGATTGTTTTTAAAATCAAATCAAGGAGTATCAAAATGAAAAAGGTTATTGTTAGGATATTGTTGACCATGTTCGTATGTGCAGCCCCTTCGCTTGTTTTTGCAATTGAGCTTTCATCCATACAAAATGCCATTAAGCAATCTGGTGCACGGTGGGAGGCAAGGGCTCCGGATGAAACCAATCCCATGCGTTTGGGTCTTCTCGACGAGAGGGCGATTAGCTATTCCGGTCATGCCTTGAAGGAAATGAATATGACTTCCGCCGGTTCCATTCCCAGCCATTTTGACTGGAGAAACGTAGGAGGAAAGAACTATGTCACACCGGTTAGAGATCAAAAAAATTGCGGGAGCTGC
>CAYQKZ010000515.1:0-2272 GCA_964418135.1 uncultured Desulfobacterales bacterium | reverse complement strand
GTTCATCCTGAAAATACCGGTTGTCATCCGCCAGAAGATCCCTGAGTTTCTGAAGTTCTCTGTATCGCAGGCTGTTGGTAAGGGCAACGGCAAACGGCTCGTTGATGGCGGCGATCAATCTTATATGTTCTTCGGTAAAAGGAATGCGGTTGTTTCCAAATATGGCCAGAACCCCCAGGAGCTTTCCCTCCAGAACCAAATCGGAAACAACGGCCGGCAGATCCAGTGCATTGAATTTTTCAGCAACCGGGCTGCACACCGGATCATCTCCAAGTCGGGTAATGGCCCGCACTCGGATCAAGCCCTGTTTTTCAATTTTTTTCCGGGTATCATCCGATAACTGAGAATTCATGGTCATGGCCCTGAATCCTTCCATAGAGGCGCTGGCCACGGTCTCCACGATGCCTACATCGCGATGATAGATATGAAGGCTCATATGGTTGGCAGGCAGAAAATCCCGAATATAGAGCAAACACTGCCACAGAGCTTTTTCAATTTCCAGGCTGCCACAGATTCGAAGCGTAACCTGACGAAAAAAATCTTTTTCATCGATGCCCATGATTTCCTCTGTAACGACATGATGGAGCGAACACCACTCTCCCGCAGCGAAGGAGGGTCAACATACCTGAAAACTTTATCTTGAAAGCATTATTTCTATCCATTACTATGATACAGTTATATGACAAAACCGGAAAATAGTACAGATGTAACTATACCTGGGAATTGTTTATGAATAGTCATATTTTATCTATCTGAAATATTACAATTATTTTTATTGGCACAACATTTGCTAACAATAACCGAGATCCGAGATCGTTTTAACTGGCTATTTTCAGAATGAAACTTGCCGGCAGGCAATCCGATCGATACAATGACAAAGACTGATTTAATCTCAAAGTGAATCAAGGAGACAAGCGTATGGCACAGGTGATCATGGACAAAAGAGATGTGGAGTTTGTCCTTCATGAACAGTTGGAAGTGGAAAAACTGGCAAAACACGAACGATTTGCGGAGTTCAACAAAAAAACCGTGGATTTGATCGTTTCCGAAGCACGCAATCTGGCTGTCAAGGAAATGCTGCCCGTTCTCAAGATCGCGGATGAAGAAGGATGCAAATTCGAAAACGGCACGGTCAAGGTTCCGGAAGTGTTTCATCGCATTTACGAACTGTTCAAGGAAGGCGAATGGATCGCCCTGTGCGACGATCCCAAGTGGGGCGGCCAGGGGATGCCTACATCCGTTTCCATGGCGGTCAAAAACTATTTTCACGGAGCCAATTTCCCGTTTACCCTGGCCATTCTTCTGTCCCACGGCGCGGGCAAACTTGTTGAGAAATTCGGCACCGACAAGCAGAAGAATCTGTTTCTGAAAAAAATGTACATCGGGGAGTGGAGCGGCACCATGCTGCTGACCGAACCCCAGGCCGGGTCGGATGTGGGAGCACTTACAGCCAGTGCCGTCAAAAACGATGACGGTACCTATTCCATTACCGGCAGCAAGATATTCATTTCCAGCGGAGAGCATAACCTGGTGGAAAACATCATTCATCCGGTTCTGGCACGTATCGAAGGAGCCCCTCCGGGAACATCCGGGATTTCCCTGTTTCTGGTACCCAAAATCTGGGTCAACGACGACGGCAGTCTGGGAGAATTCAACGATGTGGTCTGCACGGGAATCGAAGAAAAAATGGGCATCCACGGCAGCCCGACCTGCTCTTTGACCCTGGGCGGCAAGGGAAAATGCCGGGGAACCCTGCTGGGTGAAGAAAACAAGGGGATGCGGGCCATGTTTGTCATGATGAACGAAGCCCGGCTCGATGTCGGCATGCAGGGGCTTGGCTGCTCGTCCGCATCGTATCAGAATTCGCTCAACTATGCCCGAGAACGTGTTCAGGGCAGACATCTGACGGCAGGTGGCAAAGATGCCCCCTCCGTTCCGATCATTCAGCACCCGGATGTTCGGCGGATGCTGCTCAGCATGAAAGCCTGCACCGAAGGGAGTCGGAGCATTCTCTATTTCATCGGTTTCTGCGAAGACATGATCCGTGTCGGCAATGATCCGGCTGAAAAAGTCCGGTATCAGGGGTTGATTGATTTGTTGATACCCATTGCCAAGGGCTATGTGACGGACAGATCCTTCGAGGCATGCAGCCTGGGAATTCAGATATTCGGTGGCTACGGATACACCAAGGAATATCCGCAGGAACAGCATTTGAGAGACTGCAAGATCACCCATATCTATGAAGGCACCAACGGCATTCAGGCCATGGACC
>CAYQKZ010000514.1:335-2279 GCA_964418135.1 uncultured Desulfobacterales bacterium | reverse complement strand
GATCATTTAAAAATCGCCCCTGGGATACATGAAATCGTTGAATTGCGGCATAGTTCGGAGAACATGCCACGATCTGCGGAGAAAATTCAATATGTGCGGTCGAGATAACCGCCGCCCGGATTTCGATGAGGCAGGCGATATCGTCCACATCCGGAACTATGGAGAGAATTCGTTCTCTGTCGAAAATACGAAGTCCGTCGGATAGTCGCTCGCGGGCGATTTGAATTTGCTCGTCGGACAGCGAAACCGCCTTGATAAATATATTTCGGATTCCCAGCTCTCCGATCTGTTTCAGGGTTTTTTCCTTGGCGCCTTCTCCGACGGCGATCATGGCAAGCACCGCCATCACACCGCACACCACACCCAGAACACTGAGCCCGGAGCGCAGTTTATGCTGCATCAGCGATCGGCCGGCAATTTTGACGGCTTCAGCGGTCTCGACAATCATTTGTCTGTGATCCGCCCATCCATCAGCGCGATGACCCGTTGTGCAAATTCGGCCACCCGATGGTTATGGGAAATCATGACAATGCTGGCCCCTTCTTGATGCAGTTTTTGAAAAAGGTTCATGATTTCAAAACCGGTTTTGGAATCAAGATTCCCCGTGGGTTCATCCGCCAGAATAATCTTGGGCCCAATGGCCAAAGCCCGCGCAATGGCGGCCCGTTGCAATTCGCCGCCGGATAACTCGGCAGGCCGGTGATGGATACGATGTGTCAAGCCGACCCTTGCGACGGCGTTTTCCACCCGGCTTCTTGCTTCGCGTTTGTTGATGCGGGAATAAGAGAAAGGCGCTCGAACATTTTCAAACACGGTCAGGGCCGGCAACAGGTTGAATGCTTGAAACACGAATCCGATCTGGGTGGCCCGAATCCGGGAGAGTTCATAATCCGTTGCCGCAAGAACGTTGCGCCCACCCAGATGATACGTTCCGGTATCCGGCCGATCCAGGCAGCCCAGTATGTGCAGCAGTGTTGATTTTCCGGAACCGGACGGGCCCATGATCGCAACAAACTCGTTTTGCTCCACCCGAATCTTCACGCCATTCAGTACCGGTAAAACGGTCGAACCCATCCAATAGGATTTTTCGATATCGATGGCTTCGATCACCGGATACTGTAAATACTCAGACTCCTCCCCCCGGCCGGGGGAGGTCGGAAGGGGGGAAATGTCGTTAAACCAACTATTCGCCCTGCCGCCAGCCCCATCCTGCTGAGGAGTCGGGTATTTGAAGATGTCAGGAATCATGATCATTTTTAGGCCGTACCAGGCTGACCGAGTCATGGAGTACCAGCCCCGATAGAATTTCGACAAAATCTTCATTCTGCCTTCCTGTGGTGATCACGACTTTTTCCAGGGTATTTTTTCCGGGCCTGTAGCAATATTTTTCCGATTTGTCGCTGAAAACCGCCTGAACAGGAATGGACAGCGCATCGGAGATGGTTTCAGTCAAAACGCTGATTCTGGCCGTCATTCCCGGCCTCAGCCGCTGATCCAGTGTCTTGACGGCAATGCTCAGGTGAAAGAATTTCTCTCCGAAGCCGGTTTCAAAGCGCTTGGCCGCCAGCACACCGATCAGAGAAATTTCTCCGTCGTAGAGAACATCGGGATAGGCATCCACCCGAACAGTACAGAGCTTGCCAATGGATACCTTATACAGATCCACTTCGCGAACCTGGGTGCTGACGACCATGGATGTAATGTCCGGCAGATAGAGCAGGGGTTGGTTCTGCCACACACTGTCGCCCACTCTGGGTTTTCGATTCTGGCCGTCCCGGAAGGCCTCATACAGAATGGCAATGCCGGCAAATGGCGCCGTTATGTTGGTTTTGGCCAGTTCTTCTTCCGCCAGCAGCAGGGAAGATCGGGCGGCGTTCAGTTTGCCTTCCGCCTCCTTGGTGGATGACACCGCCTTGGCGATTTTAAAAACACTGCCCTTGCGGA
>CAYQKZ010000514.1:0-325 GCA_964418135.1 uncultured Desulfobacterales bacterium | reverse complement strand
ATACTTCTGGTTAGCAATTGCAAAACTGCTTTGCAGGTCGGCCGTTTTGTGCCCGGCCTGAAGGAGTTCGGTCGGGTTGTTGAAGCCTTTTTTCTTCAGAGCATCCAGATCTTCGAGGTAGGCGCTGAACTTCGAGAATTCCTCCTTGGCTTTCTCCATTTCCCCCTTAAGTTGAGCCAGTTGCAGGGGGCCTTCTCCTTCAACGAGTTTTATGAGTTCGAGCCCTGCCACACGGTAATTGAACTCGGCGGAGCGAATTTCCTGCTCGACCTGATTTTTTTCCCATTCCAGCAGTTGAATGGCAGCATCGGCAGCGGCTTCCAGC
>CAYQKZ010000513.1:0-2280 GCA_964418135.1 uncultured Desulfobacterales bacterium | reverse complement strand
ATTGAAAACGCCAACATGGCATTGCATCGGCATTTTAACAGTCCATATCTGCCCGGCAGCGCCGTGAAAGGGGCCGCGAGGCATGCCGCATGGGAGGAGTGGAGTAACGCAGAGGACAAGGACAAATTAAATTTGGCAGTAAAAATCGCGCTGGCGTTCGGGTTTCCAGCTAATGATGACCGGCAGGAGCAAAGCCTGAACACGTTTCTCAAAAATCAAAAGCCGGATATGTTTGGAGATAACGGCACGTTTTCCTCTTTTGCCGGAACAGCATCGTTTCTTGACGCATTTCCAGTGACCAGACCTGTACTTGAACTGGATATCGTCAATTGCCACCATGCCGAATATTATTCGGGCAGACAGGAGAAGGCGGCAGACTCGGAAAACCCGAACCCAAACTATTTCCTAAGAGTGGGTGCCGGGGTAAAATTCAAGTTTATAATCTCTCCAGTCAAGCGATGGAACAGTGCGCAATTGATGTTTCCTGCGGACCAATTACTGGATTTTGCAGAAAGATCGCTTAAGAAAGCATTAACACAAAATAAAAACTTATGCCGGTGCACCGGATATGTCAAGATCGTTGATGCGGTGGAGGCGGTTGGGAAAGTCGATCGGTCCTTGACTTCAGACACCTCATGTCAATTTGCCGGTTCCCCTCTTCTGTCTTCCAATCTCCAATCGTTGGTGTCTGTTCTCTTGCCGAGGTCATTGGACGAGTTATGGGCCATGATGCGGGATTGTCCGGATGCGGCGGTATATGCCGGCGGCACCGATCTGCTGGTCAAGATACGAAGTGGCGTGATGTCCCGGAAACGGCTGATCTGTCTGGAGAGAATACAGGAACTGAAAGGCGTTGAAGACCAGGGGAATCGGGTTGTGGTTCGGGCGGCAACGACATTTACGGAATTGCTTCGGGATTCGGTTGTCGCAACACATTTTCCGGTTCTGGCGAAAGCTGTATCTGAGCTGGGTTCTCCCCTGGTTCGCCATATGGGAACCATCGGTGGCAACATCTGCACGGCATCCCCTGCCGGAGATACGCTGCCGCCGCTGGTTGCCATCAAGGCTGTCGTTTGTTTATCTTCCGGCAAAGGGATTCGAAGCCTTCCCATCGAGCGGTTCATCGTGGGCCCCGGACAGACCGTATTGGAATCCGGCGAGATCCTGTCTGCGATTCACATCGAAAAACCCCATCCGCAATCCATCCAGCATTTCGAAAAAGTCGGGCGCCGGAATGCCCTGGCCTGTTCGCTGGCCAGCATGGCGGCCGTTATCCGGCTGTCGGAGGACGGAAATGTTTCGGCGGCATCTCTGGCATGGGGCAGTGTCGGGCCGACGGTTATCACCTGCTCTGAAGCCGTCGATGCATTGATCGGTCGGCCGCTTTCCCTCGAATCGTTATCCGAGGCTGCCGCCATCGTCCGGCAGGCGGTTCGCCCGATAACGGACATTCGGGCAACGGCGGACTACCGCCGTGAAGTTGCAGGGAACTTGTTGTTGCGTCTGTGTGATCTGGTAGTGAATTGACTATACTTCAAATGGGTACAATCTGCGCTTTTGAAACCCCCACCCCGGCCCTCCCCCGCTGGGGGAGGGAGTTTGATGAAAACGCAGATTGTAACGACTCATAGTATAACTGAACAACGGAGGTTTCCATTGAAGAATACACTCGCTTTGTTTAAGTCCCTTTCAGATCAAAATCGCCTTCGGGTGGTAGCCGCTCTGCTTTCCTTTCCAGAAATCTGCGCCTGTCAGATCAAAGAACTGTTACAAATTACCGGTGCAACTGTATCCCGCCACATGGCGTTGCTGATTCAGGTCGGGCTGGTCGATAGCCGAAAAGATGGCAGATGGGTGTATTATCGGCTTCGAAATGATCAGCCGGAAGTCAATGCCTTGCTTCAGTGGGTGGAGCAGGAAGTCGGCGATGCGGCGGTTGTCAAAGCGGATCGGTTGAATCTGAATGAGATCGGTTCCTGCGATATGATTGAATTGTGCAACAAACAGCGAAAGTCCGGTTCGAAAGCCTGATATTCTCGTTGTCTTGGATATCGTCAAATGAAGTTCTTTTTTTCGATAATAATATTATCGTTCAGGAGGGAATCGCCATGAGACGTTTTCATTCCTATGGTCCGGTGGATAAGGATATCCACTTCAGTGTGCCGCGGGCGAAGCTGGTGGAAAACTGCCTGCATCATATCATCGGTGAACCGGGGAAGGGCGGCCATTATTTCACGATCTGGGCGCCCCGGCAGACCGGCAAGACATGGCTGATGCATC
>CAYQKZ010000512.1:0-2287 GCA_964418135.1 uncultured Desulfobacterales bacterium | reverse complement strand
CAGAATGAATCGGCAGAAATTGTAACGTGGAAAATCGCTCTGGATTTTCTGTGGTTTTGGCTTTTGACCCAGTGGGGACTGATTGGGATTCAAACATGGAATCGGCTGCCTTTGCCGGCCATTCCGGAAAGAATTGGCAAAGGGCTATGCTTTGGACTTCGCAGTATCCGTTTGCTGGGAATCATATACCTGGGACTGGAGTGGTTTCTGGATGGAGACGGAAACATTTTGATTTTGATCCGGATGATTTTCGGCATCGGCCTGCTGGCTGGATTCATTCATTTTTTGAAATCCATAAACCCTCTTATTCCCACTCTTTCCGGCAGATTTCCCCAAATCCGTCCCATCGCCGCAGGAATTTGTTATGCAATTGCTGGGCTCGGGCCTTTTCTGGAACTGATCGGTTACGGTTATCTGGCCATTTACTGGTTCTCATCCTGGATCATAACCTTAATCATCTGCTTCTGGAGTGGAATACTGATGATGTCGATTCGGGAATGGCAACAGGAGCTTAAAAAACGACAATCGGCTGAAGCAGGTAAGCCGGCTGCATATGATTTTTTCACCCTTCAGTGGTTGTTCGTGAGATTTTTGTGGGCATGCTGGTTTCCGTTGTTTCTTATCGCCATTCTGATGGCATGGGGCGCTAAAAATGCGGTAATTCTTGGGTTTTTCAGTATCATCAATTATCCGATACCCATCGGCGATATGCAGTTCAGCATTATGGGAATTGCTTGCGCAGCCCTGATGCTTTTGCTCACTCACCTGTCCACCCGCCTGTGGCGCAGCATACTGCGTGAAAAATTTTTGGCAGGCAGTGGGATGGATACGGGCCTTAAAGATTCCATCACGACAATTACCATTTATTTAATCTGGGCTCTGGGTATTTTTATATCGCTTCGTATGGTCGGCGTCAGCTCAACATCCCTCACCGTCGTGTTTGGAGCGCTCAGTATCGGGCTCGGATTTGGGCTTCAGAATATTTTCAATAACTTCATCAGCGGCATTATCCTGTTGTTTGAACGACCTATTCAGGTTGGAGATGCTGTGGAAATTAACGGCATTTGGGGGGTTGTTCAAAAAATAAATGTCCGAGCAACTCTGGTTCAAACATATGACAATGCTTCTCTGATCATTCCCAACTCCGAGTTTATCAGCAACAAAGTCACCAACTGGAGTTTCAAAGACCATCGGATACGAAGGGTTATCACCGTTGGGGTGGCGTACGGTTCCGATACGGTGTTGGTTTCCGGAACCCTCAAGGAAATCGCCGCAAAAGCGCAGTGGGTTTTAAAATCTCCAGAGCCTGATGTTCTATTTTCTGATTTTGGAGACAGCGCGCTGATCTTCAAGCTTCGAATCTGGACTCAGCTTGACCATATGGTCACAGTGGAAACGCATATCCGGTTTGAAATTGAAAGGCTTTTTCGGGAACGCCACATTGAAATGCCTTTTCCACAGCGGGATGTTCATATCATCAGTTCGGACAATCCGAAGCCGTCACCTCTTCTCGGCAAAACATGAATGTCATCTTCAGGGTTGCAGCCATGATTGGCCTGCCCAACGCATTGAATGCGCAAGAATTGATATTTTTTTCATTATTGATATGCTATATTTCATCAGAAGTTTTATTTTCGTTATATAGCCAGGAACAAAAATTAGGATTGGATTGCCGTGACCATTCACTCTCCCTGCTGGGAATATTTTGACTGCAACCAGAAAGACTGCCTGGTAAAAACGTTCAACGAAACCGCCTGCTGGACTGTTCCTACCCTTAACTGCCGGGGAAAACTTTTAGAAAGTTTTTCTGATAAAATCAGAAATTGTCTGGGCTGTTCCTATTTCCAGCAAATCAAGACGCCCGAAATCCTTGAAGCGATGATTACGCAACTGATCGACCATCATACTGAAACCATCAGGCTGGCTTCCGAAAGAAATGATGATCAGGACCGTATCAGTGTAGAGATGACCATTGGATTGTCCGAAGTATTCGATGCGTTAAAAAAACTCGCATCCGGAGACCCCACTGTCCGAATATCCGAAGAATCCGGCCTTGGATTGGTCACCCACCTGAAGAAACTGGTTAATCTCACCGCCTTGAACATGGGCGAAATCATCGATTTATCTCACAAGTTCACCATCGGCCTGGCGGAACACTTTGATGTCCTTCACCGCGTATCATGTGGCGATCTTTCGGCGCGTATCACTGGAACGTCGCCAGTAGAACTTCTGGAATCCCTGAAGCTCGTCACTAACGATATGATCCAGTACGTATCCAGACAAATCG
>CAYQKZ010000511.1:0-2287 GCA_964418135.1 uncultured Desulfobacterales bacterium | reverse complement strand
GTATGGGTTTGTCATCGGCTTTGGCAAGATTGAAGCAGTTTGGCCTGAATCCTTGCGCAAGAGAATTCAGAAACCCGGAATAATCTCCATTCTGCAATCCTGCATGGGCAAATTCCGTGACTTTTTCATTCTTATCGAAAATGATCATCCAGGCTCCTGCATATCCGCGGGTGGAAATAAGTGTTTCGCATGCGTTTTGCACCAATTGCTGTATATCATCAATTCTGACGATGAGCTGATTGACCTCACGGATGGACTTTAGAACAGAATTGAGGTGTCCGATCCTTCTGTCCGTACTGTTTTTGAAAAGAGCCAATTCGATAGCCGAATGGAGTTCCCTGTCATGGAAAGGT
This sequence comes from uncultured Desulfobacterales bacterium, assembly GCA_964418135.1. Taxonomy (GTDB): domain Bacteria; phylum Desulfobacterota; class Desulfobacteria; order Desulfobacterales; family Desulfatirhabdiaceae; genus RAAP-1. Next base: position 1,934 of record CAYQKZ010000511.1, on the reverse strand, counting down.
TTCAGAATATACCCAAATGGTTCTGTGATTTTTGCCCTTTCAAGAAGGTCTTCGTCAGAATAAGCAGTAAGGTAGATTAATGGCAGCTGATATTTTGATTTGCTTTCTGCAGCCAGCTGAATACCATCTTTCTCCCCTTTCAGGAAAATATCCATTAATACCAGATCGGGAATATTGGCATTCAGACTGCTATAGAAATCATCGGCATCAGACACGATACCTGTCACTTCATACCCCAGGTTCTCCAGGATTATTTTCAGGTCATCCGCCATGACCTTATCGTCTTCAACAATCAGTATCTTCGATTTGTTCATCTGGCAACCGCATTAGGAGTGATCGATCCTGGTAGCTGAAATAAAATCCCAAAACACGATTGGTGTCAACGCTGTTTTTTAAGATTATTTGCCAGGAATGTCACTGAATTAATGACGAAAGGTACTAAAATAAATAATCAGATCGCAACTCGGACAAATAATTTTTAACGGGATGGCAGCCCGTTTATAATGGCAGTTCCATTTGGCCCGAGTTCATTGATTCATCAACCGGTTTCACTGGTTCATCAGGAAATTCCTGCTTTTTCTTCCGAAGTCGTTTTTTTTGCCCGGCACGGTTTTCAACCGGATCAGCGGCAATGACATCGTCATCTTCCAGCAGGATCAGGCGGGGTTTTGGGTCATCTGTCGGGGGCTGTACGTCATCAGCAGGATTTTCAGACATTTCCACCACATCCAGTCGGAATTTAATACTTGAAGCTGGTTCCTTAACTATTACCGGCTTCTCCTCATATTCTATTTCAGCGGGTTCTTCAGCCGGAATAACAGGATCAATTACAACTATTTCCAAAGATTCCAGCCAGGAAACCTTTCTGACTGCATGCAATGAAAGCCTCTTCCCTTTCGCCTTGTAACCTTTTACCCCAATGAATTCATGTACTGTGATCTCTTCCGACTCGTTTCCTTTGGTCTTCAAGTGCATATCAAAAAGGATTTCAAGGCGGGGGGCGGCATCTGTGGAATAAAGAATGAGTTTGTCGGGGTGTTCGATAAATTCAACTTTCTTATCGGTCAGTTCCGCCTTAAAGCGTTTTATATAATAATTTTTTGTTTCATACTCCTGGTATACAATGGTATATATCCTTTCAGGATCAAATTTTTCAATCCTGATCATATCCTCCTCGAAGTGCGTGGAAAGGTCGAAAGAAGTCAGCCGGTAATGTCCTGACTGCATCAGGATGATGATCCGGTCGGCGCCAGAAAAAGCCCCCAGCAGCAGTCCCCGTTCGTCGGTATTGAGGCGCTGCACCGTTTCATCATACCAGATATTCAACGATCCGAGTGTGGAGATGCCTTCCTGCCTCTGCTCGATCTTTTTCACTGCAAATTTAGTCAGGGTATTCCCCATTGAACTGCGTCCCTTGATGGCAATTTCAGCAAAATTGAAATCAAAAAAAGTCTTCTTCAGCCGGGGTTTGGGTTTCAGGTCAACGCGCACTCCTTCAGCTTCCCCATTTGGGTTGGCCGTAAAATACAACACCTTCGAGCCCGGAGTGCCTTTGGTCGCCGTGTATTCCTTGTCGCGGGTAACGCCCAGCACGCTGAATCGCTTGACCATGATTTTACCGTTTTTCCCGTCACGGTAAATCAGGTTGTACACGGTTCTGTTGTCGTTTTTATTGAACACGGCAATATGAATCACATTCTGGCCGACAAAAATTTTGTTGGTCACTTTTACTATGATAAAAGTGCCGTCATCGCGAAAAACAATGATATCGTCGATGTCGGAACAATCACACACAAACTCATCCTTTTTGAGGCTGGTACCTGCAAATCCTTCCTCCCGGTTGACATATAATTTCTCGTTGGCAGCAGCGACTTTGGCCGCTTCTATGTTGTCAAAACTCCTGATTTCAGTGTGGCGGTCGCGGTTCTTGCCAA
>CAYQKZ010000510.1:0-2289 GCA_964418135.1 uncultured Desulfobacterales bacterium | reverse complement strand
TTCAACTTGGGATAGATACCAGTCATGGTGTAGAAACTTTGAGCAGGTCGAGTATTTGCCCTTGTCGAATTTGAAGAAGATGTTCATCCAGTAGGTGAAGTGGACCCATGTGTCAAGACAAATATGAGTTGAGTTTGCATAACTTTTCTTTGCGCTATCGTGTGAATTTCTTCTTTCCTGTGTGTTCAAAATGCAAATATTGACAACCCAGCCTGTATAGCATTATCCTAGTTCATAAACAATTCATGGGAGACAGGTACAATGACGAAAAGTGCTATGATACATTCCCGGCAGACATCGGAATTCAAAGAAAAAGCAGAAGCGATTCTCAGAGAAGTTGGAATTCCACTCCCTTCCGCTTATGAACTGTTCTATCGGCAGATTATTGCTTACCACGGACTTCCTTTTGACGATCGTATTCCCACCCAAGAAACCATTCAGGCCATGCAGGATGCTCGAAAAGGAAAAGGCAAGAGATACGACAGTGTTGCGTCATTGTTTCAGGATTTGGGAATCTGATGCTGATCATTCGGCCGACATCCCGTTTTAAAAAAGATATGAAACACGCCATCAAACAGGGCCGGAATCTTGAACGGCTAAAACTTGCCCTGGAGACGATTGCTTCTCTTGAACCATTGCCTCCTGATTTCAGAGATCACAAACTCAAGGGGAAATGGCACGATTTTCGGGAATGTCATATCGAATCAGACTTGCTGCTCATCTACGCCTGTACTGAATGTGAGCTGAGACCGACAGGGCTGGGCACACATGCAGAGCTGTTCGAATGAGATTCTCTCCACTACTGTTAGAACCCACATTAATATGACAAGAAACCAGACGAACTTTTCAGAATAGATTGACAAACAGGAATGAAAAGTCGGATTAAATGGGCTTTTGCTGAAAAAAGCCCATTTTTATTTTGAAGGGGAATAACCGCCAACGCTTTGACCGGCCAACGATGCGGAGGCGCTATTGATTTAAGCAAGAAGATGGTTGCAATCAATCCAAAATTGCCTTGAAATAGGATATGGTCTCTTTCAACCCGTCTTCCAGTTTCACGGCGGGTGTCCATTTCAGTTTTTCGGTTGCCAACGAAATATCGGGTTTGCGCTGCATCGGATCATCTTTTGGCAGCGGGTTAAAGACGATTTTCGAGGATGAACCGGTCATGCGGATGATTTCTTCCGCCAGCTCCAGAATCGTAATTTCGCCGGGATTGCCGAGGTTGATCGGTCCGATGGGATTGACATTTCCCCAGTATGTTTCGGCCTGCGGGTGTACCACCGGGTCCCCGTACACATCGCTGGTCGAAGCCTGCAGAATTTTGACGTTGACCCGTTTTGCAAGCCCGAGCATGTGGATGGCACCCATGATGCAGGTTATCACCTAAAGAAATTATCCAAACAGATGATATCATGACCTTTCTCAACCAAACGGTCACACAGATGAGTGCCCAAAAAACCGGCGCCGCCGGTTACCAGTATCCGTTTTTGTAAATGCATATTATCTATCCCGATGTTTATGTTCTACAATCCTTATTTTCAAGCACACTTTATAAAATGAATATATCCTCAGCCTAAACATTAAAAATGGGTCATCGCCGTTTTCCCAACCGGATAAACATTAAGCCCAATCTGATATAATTTGAAGTGATCCACAAGGTTTCTGCCGTCGAAGAGGAAGGCCGGCTTGACCATAGACCCTTAGATTCTTTGATAATCCAGATCATGGTATTCATCCCGTTCCGACAAAATGGCAACGGCATGGCTGCCGGCAGCCGCTTCATATGGATCGGTGACAAAGTGTTGAACATGGCATTCATCATGGTAGAAACGAAATGCGCTTTCTGATAGTCATTTATATAGACGACGTTTTCCAGTACGCGGCAGCTTCGTTCAGGCCGTAGTAGCGGAAAATATATACAAGAATGAGGATATCTTTTTTAAAGCAGCAACCGCCGAACCCGACACCGGCTTTCAGGAATTTTCTGCCGATTCTGGCGTCCATCCCGATGGCCTTGGCCACCTGAGAAACGTCGGCATCTGTTTTTTCACAAAGAGAGGCAATGGCGTTGATTGATGAAATTCGTTGGGCCAGAAAAGCGTTGGCTACCAGTTTGGAGAGTTCGCTGCTCCAGTGGCATGGGGAATTTCACAATCGTCTTTCTGTAACTATAAAGGCGATAATCCGGCAAGTCAACACAGAGGGGAGAGAGGACATCATTGCTGTCAGCGGCGGCGTGATATTGCACTAAATTTGACGACTTCGTAAAAAGTCCGGATGCTGCGT
>CAYQKZ010000509.1:0-2292 GCA_964418135.1 uncultured Desulfobacterales bacterium | reverse complement strand
GTCTATCGGCTTGTCCAAACCAAAGTTCACGCGGTTTTTCCGGATATCCCCCTCCAATGGGCATTTACCGCGGCTGCCATTCGAAAAAAAGCGGCAGCCGAAGGTTATCCGGTGGATTCCGTGGAAATGGCTCTGGCACGTATGATGGATTCAGGGATCACCCATGCGGCCGTTCAGGCACTGCACGTCATCGCCGGAAAAGAACACCACGATCTGATTGTCAACTGTAGCCTTTTCGGCCGGATGCACGGCGGATTCCGTCAGGTGAAGATCGGGCTGCCGCTTCTCGGAACCGGAGACGACATCGAAAAAGCGGCAGCCGCGTTGATCGCTTCCATCCCCCGCGAAAGAAAACCGGAGGAAGCCGTCATTTTCATGGGTCATGGTTCCCCTCACCCGGCCAATGCCGCTTATACGGCGTTGATGTATCATCTGAAACAGATGGATCCCGGCGTTTTCGTGGGAACGATGAGCGGTCGCCCCGGTATCGAAGATGTATGCGCCGGGCTTCGAAAGCAACAAATCCTTTCTGTCTGGCTGATGCCTTGTCTGGCGGTTGTCGGGAATCACACGATCCGAGACATGGCCGGAGAACAGAATGACTCCTGGAAATCCATTCTCGAAGCACACGGTTTTTCCTGCAAGCCGGTGTTAAAGGGCATTGCTGAAAATGAAATCATGGTGGACATCTGGGTGGATCATCTGAAAACGAGCATAGACACTTTTTCATGAACCGCATGTTCCGGATACTCTCTTAGGGGATATTCTGGCAGCTCCTAATGCTCTTTTTCATGCTGGTCGCGTTGGTGGTTATTTCCAGCGGCCTGGGATACATGCGGATTTCGTTTTCCGATGTGCTGCCATCGTTCGATAACTGATATTCATACCGTAATGGCGGGCCGGGGCAAAAATGCCTTTGGGAAATTTGGGGTACGTTCGATCATCGAAAAAGAGGCATCCACGAAGTGGTCATACAGATCGAGCATCTCAGCCAAAAAGCGGATGTTCCCGAGCGGATGTACGAATATCTCTGCTATGCATGGCTGTTGAAAAGAAGGCCGGTGTGGAGTATCGTCATCTATACGGATGAGGCGATCTGGCGCAAACCGGTATCGGATACGTTCTGGTTTGGATTCAGCAGCCGGATTCCCAAACAGGTCTGCCACCTCGACATCATCAAGGTCAAATCGGAAAAGAGTGCGGATCTCATCCAGAAACATTCCCTGATGTGCAAACTGCTGGCATTGAAAGCCGATGACCGGGAAACGGACCGCAGCAAGCTGGTTGCCGAAATATACCAGACAGTGGAACAGATGGGCGATGCATTGGACAATGACAAGAAATTGAGGAAATAAAATGATCCAACAACCGCTGCTATCAACAGACCAGTATCGTTATCTGAGTAAACAGATCATTCGGTCAATTGAAACAAATTTCAGGATTCTTCCGCTCAATTCGTTGAAACATCCCACATACCGACTGAAGACGCCGGTGTACATTTCAATTGAATTTGAGAACGACCAAGTGATTGCCAGCCTGGATGATATCGAAGCTTTCGCTTATGCAGAAACGACATCCGAGGCGATTGATTGCCTTTGTGATGAAATCGTTCAGATTTATGAGGATTTGAAGGAACATAAGGATAATCTGGGGCTTTTGCCGCAAAAATGGTATCAGTTTTTACAGGAAATCATTGAATGCAGATAAAGAAATCGGCACTGACGAAGATTTTTGAAAAACTGAAACTTGAGGTACGTTCAACGACCCATCGATACGGATGGCTCACTTATCAGGGTAAAAAAATATTGAGGGTCCATTATTCTCATGGCAGGGGAGACATTCCAGGGAAAGTATCGGATAAAATTCGCAGCCAATTGAAACTCTCTCAAATTGATTTCAAAGATATCATCGATTGTCCGCTTTCTTTGGAAGACTACATTGAGATACTGAAGAGAAAAGAAGTTATTGGTGACAATGATTCATGAGAAAGAGTTGAGTTTGCTGAGACTTTCTGTTTGAAATATCGATCAAATGCTGGTGGCCGGTATTTACAAGACAGCAGAGGAGATGGGCGATGTATTGGACAATGACAAGAAATTGCTGGTCGAGCAATGGGTCAACGCCTACAACAATCTGCCGGCTGAATCACTGGAAAAGATCAAAAAGGAGGTCAAGATGAGTTTTGTCGCCACCACCATTATGTATCTGGCGTATTGAATCAGGAACAATATGAAATCATGGTACAACCGCTCCGAAAGCAATTGCAGGAAATCCAGTCTGTTCCAACGCAAT